>JAWLEA010000136.1:0-9143 GCA_041686345.1 Polyangia bacterium
ACTCACCAGCTCCCGAAGAAGTTCAGGAAATCGATGTTGATGAAGAAGCTTCTCCGGAAGCCACCCCGGTTGAAGACCCACCAGCTCCCGAAGAAGAGTCAGGGCCAGCCCAGAATGAAAGTGAAGATGAAGTTTCTTTATCCGAATCTCTTGGTCTTGAAGGTATAGCTGAAGAAGAGGAAGAAGACGAACAATTGCTCAAAAAACTCGAGGAGATTCAAAAAGAAAGAGATAATCTGAAAAGGGAGTTGAATGATCTGAAGAATTCCGGAGATAGTGGAGGAACTTCCAAAGAACGGGAATATCTCAGATTGAAACGGGAAATTAATGAAAAAGAGCGAAAATTGATTGATCTCAATGATGATTTGGGAGCAAAAGAAGAAATTATTCTGGAAAAGAAAAAGAAAATCAGAGATCTCAATCGTAAAACAGCTGATCTCAACGGTAAAATTCTGGAATTAGAACAGATAAAGGTAGAACTTGGCGAAAAACTCCAGCAGGCAGACAAGGAAATATCTCAATTATCAGAAACAAAAGCTCAATTAAATGAAGAAGTTGAAAATCTTAACAGAAAAAACAATGAAATTACAGGTCAACTGGCTGCGACCAATAAAAAGATAGAAGATTTAAATGAAGAAAATGCCAAAAAACTGGATTTATTACAGCAGGAAAAAGAAAAAGAGCTTGAAATCCAAAAAAATGAACATGAAAATCTAATCAACAACCTCAAGTCGGAACACGAAAATCACATTCAAGAGCTTAAAGATGAGCAGGAAGAAAATCTTAACAGTCTCAAATCTGAGCATGCTTCGACAGTTGAAAAGTTGAACAACGAACACACCGGAGAGGTGATAAATCTTAAAAATCGCAATGAAGAAGCACTCAACAACCTCAAGTCGGAACACGAAAACCGCATGCAAGAGCTTAAAGCTAACCACGAAGAAACACTCAACAATCTCAAGTCGGAACATGAAGAAGCTGTAAACGAGTTGAAATCAGAACACCAGAATAATCTGGAAAATCTCAAGTCGGAACACGAAAACCGCATGCAAGAGCTTAAAGCTAACCATGAAGAAACACTCAACAATCTCAAGTCCGAGCATGAAAACCGTATTCAGGAGCTCAAGTCCGAGCATGAAGAAGCATTCAACAACCTCAAGTCCGAGCATGCTTCGACAGTTGAAAAGTTGAACAACGAACACACCGGAGAGGTAATAAATCTTAAAAATCGCAACGAAGAAGCACTCAACAACCTCAAGTCGGAACACGAAAACCATATTCAAGAACTCAAATCCGAACATGAAGAAGCACTCAATCAACTCAAATCAAATCATGAAGAACAGATTAATCAGTTAAATAACAAGCATAAGCAGGAAAAAGACGAGCTCAACGGCAGGATTTCCCAACTTGAAAATGAAAAATCTGAACTTGAAGACAAGGTCTTCAACCTTGAGCAAATTAAGATGAAAAATCAATCTGTTATCGATGATCTTAATTCCAAAAATGAAGGACTCGACGAAAAATTGAAAACAGCCAGATCTTTCATCGAACAGGATAGGAATATTACAAATAAAACCCTCACTTCCATAAAAGAAGCTCTTGGTCAACTTGAAGAAAGGTTGGATGTAGAAATACCTCAAGATAATAAAGAAGATGAACCCATATTTTAAATTCATCTTAATTCTAAATAGTTCCCAATTTCTTCCCCAGCCAAAAACCCCTATTCTGGGATGGGAACTAAATAGCATTTGATTTCTTTAAAAAAGGTAATTTTTGCTTCATTAATTGTTTTCATACTTGACATTTGGCTTGTTTGGGTAAATAAACATCATTGAGTTTTCCCGGTTTCAAAATCTGGCAGAGTGTCCAGATTCGGATTCAAACTCTGTTCGGGGATCGTCTAATGGTAGGACTCTGGGTTCTGGCTCCAGCAGTTAAGGTTCAAATCCTTATCCCCGAGCCATTTTCCAAAAAACTGGCCCTATCGTCCAGCGGTGAGGACATCGGCCTCTCACGCCGAAAACCGGAGTTCGATTCTCCGTAGGGTCACAATAATTACTTTAGGTTGGTTATTAAAAATTAAAGAATGAAGGGAACAAAATGGATAAGGATATTTATTTGACCAATGTTGAAACAATACCCGGTAAAACAATTGATAAATACCTCGGGCTGGTACAGGGCAATTCAATTCGAGCCAAACATATCGGAAGAGATATTATGGCCGGATTAAAAAATCTGGTTGGAGGTGAATTGAAAGGTTATACCGAACTACTCAGCGATGCTCGTGACGAAGCAACCCAACGCATGATAGACGATGCCAAAAAAATGGGAGCAAACGGGATTGTCAATGTCAGGTTTGCCACTTCTTCCGTAATGCAGGGAGCAGCAGAACTTTTTGTTTATGGCACAGCTGTTATCTATGGAGAAACAGAATGATCGGGCTTTATTTACTGATTTTTTTATCGCCCTTTATTCTGGTTCTGTTTTGTGGACTTATCGGCATTTTCCTTGAATATCTCCATAAAAAATCTATTCTCAAACGGGAAAAACTCCTGGAAACAATCAAAACCACCAATCTCAAAAGAGATCATTCCAATCTTGAAATCGAAGATTCCTGTCTATGTAGAGGTAGTACCACGGTGGCTTCAGATTATCTTAAACTTTTTTTTGCTTCTCTCAGAACAATATTTGGCGGCCAGGTAAGATCATATGAAATTCTGTTGGAAAGAGCCCGTAGAGAGGCAATCCTAAGGATGAAAGCCGAAGCAGCCGCCAAAAAAGCCGATATGATCATAAATGTCAGAATCCAGACTTCCACAATCGGCAATGCATCATCAAATAAAAATGCAAATCCCATGGTAGAAGTAATTGCTTATGGAACAGCCTTGATTTCCTCAAAATAATGCAAACTAAATTATTATTTCTTACCCTTTCTACTTTTTCCATATTGGTTTTATTTTCGCCGGTTCAAGCCAGTGATAAAGAAGATTTTGTTGCTTATTCACCTCATGTATCAATGCCTTTAACCACAGTTACTCTAGGTTCCTGGTTAATAATGGAAATTTTCAAGAAAGATATGGCTCCAACTGATTGCACTTGGTGTACTGACAATAAAATAGACAGATTGTTCATGAATAATCTGCAATGGGGCAGTTCCAGTCAAAAAACAGCTCACACATTGAGTAATTTTGCCTTGGGATCATTAGGAGCTTTTTCGTTGGCTCAACTTTGATTTTTTACCGGAAAAGCAGGTATTCCTTCAGGAACTGATGAATGGAAACCTGTTGCAAAATCAGGACTGGTTCTGGTTGAAGTTCTTTCCCTCAGTTTGGTTCTCAATCAATTGGTGAAATTTGCAGTGGCCAGGCGTCGTCCCTGTGGAGATTTTTGCGATTTTACTTCCAGCCCTTTCCCTGAAAATGATCAAAATCTTTCTTTTTATTCGGGACATACGGCTACAGCTGCAACAGTGATGGTCGACATGAGCAACTTTTCCTATACTCCTCTCATAGCTGCTGCCAATTTTCTTTTGGCATCCCTGGTTGGATATTTAAGGATAGCTGCCAACAAACATTATTTTACCGATGTGATGACAGGGGCTTTGGCGGGGATGGCAATCGGTTACATAGTTCCAAAATATCTGCATCAGACAAATAATTCAGCTTCAAGCAAAAAAGCTGGTTATCAACTTGGTTTTTATCAGACCTCACGAATGTTCATGTTCAATATCACTCTTCCTTTGTAATTTCTTCTTTGTTTATTTCCCACATTTAAAAAATCAGCCTGTTATGACTTCAATCACCTATAGATCGATTGACGTAATCATCCCTTTATGATACCTGTAAATAGTTTCCATTGTAAAGTTATCCGGTTGATTCAATAATGGAAACAACTGAATCATTGTTTAACTTACCCATTTCAGAATGGGGTTAATTGGCTGTATGGCAAAAATTCACGGTTTCCAGCCCTGGTTTGCCTGTTCAGCTTCAAGGTGTCATATGCCCAAAATTATTTCTGTTGCCAATCAGAAAGGTGGAGTAGGTAAAACCACCACCTCGGTCAATTTAGCAGCCAGTCTGGCTCTGGCCGGAAAAGAAATTCTCCTGATAGATATGGATCCCCAAGCCAATGCATCGTCAAATCTTGGATTTAAATTGACATTCCAGGATAACAGTATTTATGAGGTTTTGACTTCCCAGTGCCACATTTCAGAAGCTATAGCCAATTTCGATTCAACAGATATCAAAAATTTGCGGATTATTCCTTCAAAAGAGAAACTTGCGGCTGTAGAGGTGGAACTGGTTGAGGACCTGTCCTTGGAAAAGAGACCTTTTCTGCTCAAAGAAAAGCTCGATGAATTGAAGGAACTCGAAGAGTTACAGATTTTCGACTATATTTTTATCGATTGTCCTCCTTCCCTGGGACAGCTTACTATCAACGCTCTTTGTGCCGCTGATACGGTTCTTATCCCGGTTCAAGCAGAATATTTCGCCCTTGAAGGTCTCAGTCGCCTGATTGAAACTGTTGAAAAAGTAAAAGATCAATGGAACCAGCATTTGGAATATGAGGGAATTTTACTCTGCATGACTGATGACAGAACTAATCTCAGCAAAGAGGTGAGTGAAGAAATAAAATCTTATTTCGGTTCAAAAGTTTATTCTGTATCAATCCCTCGCAATGTGAGAGTGGCTGAAAGTCCTTCCTACGGAAAGCCTGTAATTCTATACAGTGCTGTTTCAAGAGGAGCATATGCTTATATGAATCTGGCAGATGATTTTCTCAAAAGGAATGAAGAATAATGGGTACAAAAAAAAGAAAAGCTCTGGGACGTGGTTTATCATCTTTGCTTCCCGAGATAAAAAGCTCAAATAACATCAGTTCGGAAAAAAGAAAAGTAAAACCGGGGAAAGTCAATAAATCAAAATCCACGGATGATGGTTTTGACGATTATCGAGAGATCAGCATAAATTCTCTGGAACCGTCAAGCAAACAACCCCGCCGCGCCATGGATAACAGACATCTCGAAGAACTTACAGATTCCATCAGAGAAAAAGGAGTGCTGAATCCAATCATTGTCAGGCAAAAATCCACAAACTCCTCCAAATATATCATAATTGCAGGAGAACGTCGCTGGAGAGCTTCCCGTCGTGCCGGACTTACAAAAATTCCGGTTATTGTTAAAACCACAGATGAATTGGAGTCTTTTGAATTGGCCTTGATCGAAAATATTCAGCGAGAAGATCTTTCTCCCCTGGATGAGGCTGTTTCCTATGAACATCTCATGGTAACTACCGGTTGCCATCAGGATGAGCTTGCTCGCAGAGTTGGTAAAAGCCGTTCTGCAGTAGCCAACTCTTTGCGTCTCCTGCGCTTACCCAGAGAAGTAAAAACAATGCTTGATGAAGGCAAATTGACAGTTGGACATGCCCGAGCTCTTTTGAGTCTCAAAAATGAAGACGACATGGTTAAAGTTGCAGTCCGAGTAGTCAAAGAAGGAATCAGTGTTCGTGATGTTGAAAAAATAGTTCGCAAAGGAACTTCAACTTCCAAAAAGCGCAGAAAGAAGAAAAAACTCAACCCTCAATTAAAACAGATTGAAGACAGGTTGCGAACTTCCTTGGGCACTAAAGTCAAGATAAAAACAAAAAGCAAGGAAAAAGGCAGTGTTTCCATTGAATACTATTCTTTGGAACAACTTGATGATATTATAAAATATTTATCTTAACAGAATGGGGTAGAGTTATGGAATACAAATTACTTGATGGAAAAAAAACAGCAAGATTACAGCGACAAAAACTCCGCCGTGAAATCAAAGACAAAAATTTGAAACCGGGCTTGGCGGTTATTCTGGTTGGCGATAATCCGGCATCAAAAATCTATGTCAACTATAAGGAAAAGGCCTGCAAAAAGGTGGGAATCAAAACAATCAACCACAATTTGCCGGAAAATACCAAGTTTTCAACTCTGGCTGATCTTATTGATAAATTAAATCGGGATTCCCGGGTTGATGGGATTTTGCTGCAACTGCCTCTTCCTTCCCATCTAGATGAGGATAAGCTTCTGGAGATGATAGATCCCGGCAAAGATGTCGACGGTTTTCATCCCGTAAATGTGGGAAAATTGGTTTTAGGCAAAGAAGCTTTTGTTTCAGCGACTCCCCTGGGAATAATTAATCTGCTCAAAGCCCATGATATCAAGTTTAAAGGAAAAGAAGCCGTGGTTGTAGGTCGATCCAATATTGTAGGCAAGCCCATTGCTGCTTTGTTGACAGCTCATGATGCCACCGTTACAATTTGTCACAGTAAAACAATTGAACTTGAGAAACAGATTGCAAGAGCCCAAATCCTGATCGTGGCTGCGGGCAAAAGAGGTGTGGTCAAACCCCAGTGGATTCCATCGGGTTGTGTAGTAGTTGATGTGGGGATCCATCGTCTGGATAATGGCAAGGTAGTTGGCGATCTTGATTTTGAAGAGGCTTCCCGGAAAGCAGCCTGGATTACTCCGGTACCTGGAGGAATTGGCCCCATGACTATTGCATCTTTACTCCAAAATACGGTAAAGGCTGCTCTCAATCATTGAAATTCCTGGTTAAAATTAACCGATTCAACTTTATCTGACAGAGTTTAAAATGAATAAAATTACCCTATTACTGGTTCTTCACAATCACCAACCCGTTGGCAACCTGGAATCTGTTTTTAGACAGGCCACCTCGGATTGCTATCGTCCCCTGGTGGAATTGGCAACTGAGTTTCCCAATCTACATTTTACCTTTCATTTTACTGGACCTTTGTGGAATTGGCTTGAAGATAATTCCCCGGATATTCTGGATAAATTGGAAATGATGGTTGGAAGAGATCAGGTGGAAATGCTCGGTGGTGGATTTTATGAGCCCATGTTGGCTGTATTGCCCGAACAAGACGCAAGAGGCCAGTTACAGGTAATGAAAGATCGAATAAAAACAAGGTTTGGTATGGATCCTCAAGGGCTATGGACTGCTGAGAGAGTTTGGGAACCTGATCTGGCCCGGATTATGTCCGGAGTTGGTTATAAATATACCCTTCTTGATGATTACCATTTTTATTCAGCCGGCATTACCGACGAACTGGATGGATATTATATTACCGAAAAAGGTGGAGACCCACTGGCTATTTTTCCAATCAACCAGAAATTGAGATATGCCATCCCCTATTATGATCCCGAAGTCGCCGTCCAGGAAATCCTGGAAATGGGCAGAACCAGAAATAAAGATGAAGTAATTCTGACCTATGGTGATGATGGCGAAAAATTCGGAGTTTGGCCCGGTACCAAAAACCTGGTTTGGGATAGAAAATGGCTGAGGCGGTTTTTTGAAGAATTGGAGGCCCATTCCCGGGAGATTCAAACTTCTACCCCTGGAAAAGTACTCAAAAAGCATGTTCCTCAAAAAAGGATCTATCTGCCCACTGCATCTTATGCTGAGATGGGTGAATGGAGTCTTGTTCCCGAAGCTCAGCAACATTATAACAGTCTCCGGAAATTGGTTGAATCTTTTGAAAAGATCACCAGTATGTACAAACAAAACAATACCCTGACTGAATTGACCAAACCCTGTTTGGAGTCGATCGAAAATCTGCCTGCAGACTGGCTGGAATCCTATATTAATTTCATGCATAAAGGTGGCAGGTTTATTCTGGGCGGTTCCCGGAAGATCAGTTCCAAACTGGAAAATTTTTCCGGATTTGCTTCCAAACTGAACAGCGTTTTTTCTTTTGCCGAAAATATGCAGACGGTGTTGGAAGGATCCAATATTTTAATGAAAGTTGTTGAAGAAACCGATAATTTGCTGGAAAAACTAGATGAAATACAGCAGGGGCTCGGTGATAATGACCCGAAAGTCATGGATTATTATATTCATGGGGGCATCTGGCAGGGGTTTTTGGCAAAATATCATGAATCCAATCTGGTTCACAAGAGAATGATTTATGTTTCGGAAAGGCTGAAAAGGATAGAAAGCAATCAGGTTAATATTGACAGGAAACTCCTTTCCCGAGCCAAAGAGCATCTTTACAAGGCTCAGTGCAATTGTGCCTATTGGCACGGTATTTTTGGGGGGCTTTACATGGTGCATCTGCGCCATGCTCTGTATCATCATCTTCTCCGGGCTGAGCATCTTCTCGATCATTATGAACAAATTAAAAATTCAACTGTTGAAAGAATTGATTTTGACAAGGATTTAACTGATGAACTTGTTTTTTCCGGAAAAGATGTATTTGCCTGTATTAAACCTTCTTTGGGGGGGTCACTGATTGAATATGATGTTAAACCTCGATATTTCAACATTACCAATGTAATGACCAGAGTCGAAGAAGGTTATCATCACGGTCTGGTTGTGGCGGAAGAGGATGAACACAATGAAAATGCAGTTTCAATCCATGATCGAAACAACACAGTGAGTTTCGAGGTTCTGCAGAATAAAATCTACGATAAAGGACCTCGGACTTCTTTTCAGGATATTTTTCTTCCATTGCGGATAAGTACCGACCAATTGGCTCATAAAATTTATGCCAGAAATTTTCAGGATCTTGGGGATTTTACTTTTGGCAAATATGAAATTGTGGAATCCGATTCAACTGCCGGATGGGCTCTGATTGCAAGAACCGGCAAAATTGACGGAAGCGAGGTCAGAGTTGAAAAAGAGTTCAAATTGGAAAATGATGTTTTCAAGATAAAATACAAGTTCCACAATCAGGATGAGTCTGTACTCAAAGTTAACTGGATACCTGAATCGAGCTTTACCATGCTTGGTGAAAACAGCCCTCAGCGCCGAATTATCATCAATGGCAAATCACCTCAGGGAAAAAAGAAACTGCCCCAGACTTTTGCAAGTTATCAGAATGTTGATTCATACGGAATGATCAGCGATTGGGATGGTTTTTCTTTTCAGATAAATCTGGATCATCCTTCTGAAGTTCATATTTATCCATTTTTCTCTTTGTCTCAAAGTGAAACTTCCCTGGAGTTGAATTATCAGGGCAGTTGTTTTGCTCCGGCAATTACTCTGGAATTGAATCCCGGAGAGACAAAAGAATTTAAATTTACAATAACCCAGAATCTTTTTCCCAAAACCAGCGGGAACTAATTTACAGGTAAAAAAACGTAAAAAC
>JAWLEA010000137.1:0-9117 GCA_041686345.1 Polyangia bacterium
GTCATGAGCGAGTTGGCCAATGCTTCCCGCAGCGAAAAATCAATTTACAATCGTTCCGGTTTTGTTTTTTCCTCCTTATTGGTTTCCAATGTTTTCGGAGACAAACGTGGAATGACCAAACTGGTCCCCAAAAAGAAATCCAGCGATATTGAACCCCAACCAGAAGTAAAAGCATTGAGAACAACAGAAAACAATTATGTCCTTGGTGACTATCTGGCTTCCGACGATTTTATCGAATCAGGAATCGGGCTTGCCACTGCAGGAATTTCTATTGTAGTTGCTCTGCCCAATTCCATTAATAATCTTGGTTCTGCCATAGTTGCAGCCAAAGAAAAAGACGATCGCAAACATTACGGATACAAAAACCCCAAAGGAAAGCCGGGACACCCCAACGGAAGTTACAACGGACTTGTTGCTTTCCCCCCCCTTATGAGTATCCCCAAGAAAACCGTCGATAAAGACATAGACTGCAATTATTTCCAGAAACATAAATGGCCGGGTATTGCCCCCTACACCAAATTCAATCCCAAAGCCGACCATAACAGTGATTACAACCAACCAAGTACATGGATGTTCCTTAACATAGCCCCGGAGTACATTCGTTCCGAAAGAGACTCTGTTCCCTGGCACAAGGATTTCCGCTTTAACCACGGAGGCACCGATCAATTTGAATTCGAGAATCTTTCTTCCGGAGAATCTTGGGAACATGGAGGCCACAGTGCCGGTCTCGACACTACTATAGGTGGAGAAAGAAGCAGTTTGGTTGATTTCCTTGAAGGCCTCAATGCTATTTCCCGTGGCATGGTTTATTACCATCGTCCTGACAACTGGATTGAACATCCCAACTTTTTCAATCCATTCTGGAGAGCAAAACTTGCTCCGGTTGGTCAGAAACTAACTCAAATATTTGACAGGCTTACCAAAGGCATGGGTAATGATTCCTTTGAAAACAAAGCTTTCAATTATGCATTGAATTTCATCAGAAACTTTCTCAACGATGCTTTCTTCGGATTTGTTACTTCTGTAATGACCCATTGATTTAGTTTCAACATACTTGATTGCCCTTGGACACTTTCTACATTCAAGGAGATCAAAAGGATATTCGATATGATTAAACAACTGCTGAAAAAACAACGTGGTCAGGCAATTACGGAATTTGCCATAGCTTTGCCTACAATGGTTGTAATCTTTTTGTTTTCTCAATATTTTTATGAAGCCATTCAAGTAAAACTAAAAGCTCAGGAATTGGCCCGATATACGACTTGGGAATTCACCGGGCATGCACTTCATGATTATGAGTCCGGTGATATGAAGTACAACGATGCCAAAAACGATATTATCAACGATTCTGAAGAAAGATTTGCCAACTTGAATTCCACTGACAAGTTTAACAACGCCACCAAAGGCCTGGCTGGCAGTTGGTCTGTTCGCAGAATCCGAACTAAAAATAAAAAAGAACCGAGAATTCCCGGGGGCACTATGGTCAACACGGCTCTCACACTAGTAGGTTACATGCTGGATGTCTGGAGAATGGTCAGTATAGCTCAACACCCTAATCCGGTTTGGGCCTTGGTTGTAGCTTGGTACCAAACTGAAAACAGCACTCTTTTTGGAACTGCAGGAGCCAATGTATTTAATCCTCCAAACAGCTGGAAATTCAATAAAAAGGGATATATCAAAACAAATGTAACTGTAAGTTTTGAAAATGAATGGATTCCGGATCATTTTCTGGATAGGAATCACTGGTCCGAGCAAAGCACCAGAGTTAGACGCCTCAATTTTAACATGAGAAATGTTCTGATAGCTGATTCCTGGAAACTGTTCGACGGTCAGGATGTAAAAGGTACTGATTCAAGTAATACAGCTTTTTATAAACAAGTTGAAAGAATGTACCTGGTGAAAGATGAGGCCAGAGATAAATTCAAAATTTATACTAAATGGGTAAGGGTTTTTAGTGCAATGGCAGCATATACTGCTTTACAACCCCCTTTAACCATGAATCCTATCCATGAAGTCACTGTTTATTCAAAAAATTATACTACCCTCGAATCAGGCAAAAGACAGATGCAGGAAGATTTGGACACCGGCTCCCAAACATCTTATGATACAGCCCCTCTCCTTCCCAAAAACAAATATGACAGTAATTATCAGAAATCTCTCGAGTCAAGAGGTGAAAACTACATGGCCTGTCCCGAGGTAGAATCACTGGGTTGTACTTCTTCACTCTCTCAGGATAATCCTTTTGGTGATTATATAATTCCCGAAGAACTTTAATCTATAAGAGGTTAAGTAAAATGACCAACAAACAAATCAAATATCTTTCCTTTATTCTTTTGATTGCCGGCATATTGGCAACAGCTTGGCTAAGTAGCAAGAAAACCGGTACTGCCCATGCTTTCAAAAACCATCCTGATCTCAGAAATTACTGGACAGCTGAAATGCCTTCTTATCCCAACGCCAAAGAGTATCCACTTTCTTCAAAAATGAATGTAAGCAACACCAAAATGAAGATGGCTTGGTTCCAAACCAATGATATTCCTCTGGATGTTGGAAAACATTATGGTTCTATCTGGAAAAACAAAGGGCATTATGTAACTAAAGATGTACATCCTCTTGGTGGAAAAGTGAGTGCACTCGATCTCAAAAACAACCTGTTGCGTCAGGTCATTATGCAACGCAAAAATGACAAAACAATTGTCTTTGTTTCATTGATTATGGGACAACTCACCAATCTTACCAAAAATGACAAAGAAGTAGACAGCAAAATAATCCCTATTTATCCTGGATCTGAGGGAATTACTTCTTTTGGTTCCGACGACAAATCCGGCAATAGCAAGGTAGTTACCTTTATCAATCGTGGAAGAGTTAATGACAATGTTACTTTTTACAAATTAGAAATGCAGAATCGTGGCTATAAACTTAATAATACTAACAATTTCGGAAAATTGGCCACCAAAAAGTTTTCCAAGAAAGTAAAAATTCTTATTTTCAGCAAAGATAAAGAAGAAATGACTGTTTCTATTTCAGAAATTGAAAATTCAAATCGTGTTCGCGTACATATTTCGAGAATTACAGGGAAAGGAGAGTAAATATGGATAAATTTATTGAACTACTTTCCAAATTTAACAATAATTCCGGACAGTCAATTGTTGAATATTCTCTGATCATGGCTGTTCTTATGGGTAGTCTTACAGTTATGGGTTTCGATCTTTATCCCCGTTTTATTCATGCTTTCCAACTTTATTTTGATTCCTTCTATTTTCTGCTTAATTTGCCCATCCCTTGATATCTCCAAGTTTTAAATCTCTATTACCTCCACTTCTTTTCTCTATTTTAATCTTTTCCAATCATTTCCAAAACAAACAACTCAACTTTTCTAAACTTCCAAAATATTTCCTCAGTTCCCGGCCCAAAATGGTGATTTTTGACTGGATAATAATTTAACTCTCTTTTGGAGACGGGAACTCCTTATATTATCAGCTTGATTTAATCTATCTTCCATGCTAGTTGAATTCCCTGAGTTCGATCTTCATTTTCAGATCGAGTTATCATCTTTTTCATTTTATTTAGTTCCCATCCCAGAAAATGATATCCATTTTGGAGATGGACACTATTTATTTACAAGGGATTATTCCCTCATTATCAACACACATATTTTTTGTCCCCGGCGTGCACTTGTATTGAAAGGTGTATTGGGAATCATTTCAAAAAATATGGAGGATTAACGCCAAAGGAGTATTAAATGGTTGAAAAACAAGAAAAACAAGAAGAGCATGTAGCAACACTTAGAGAATTACTGGAAGCAGGAGTTCACTTTGGTCATCAAACTCAAAGATGGAATCCAAAAATGAGTCCCTACATTTTTGGGGAACGAAACAAAATTCATATAATTGACCTGGAAAAAACTCAACCTCTGTTTACTGAAGCTTGCAAAGCAGTTAGAGATACCGTTGCAGCAGGAGAAAGCATTCTTTTTGTTGGAACAAAAAAACAAGCTCAGGTAGTAATCAGAGATGAAGCTGAACGCTGCGATATGTTTTATGTAGTTAATCGTTGGCTTGGAGGGATGCTGACCAATTTCTCCACCGTAAAAAAATCCATCGACAAACTCAAAAAAATAGAAAGAATGTCAGAAGATGGAACATATGAAAAACTGACAAAAAAAGAAACCCTCATGCTGGAAAGACAGCGTGAAAAACTTGAAAAAAATCTTGGTGGTATCAAAGAAATGAAAAAGCTTCCAGCTCTGATTTTCATAGCTGACACGGTTAAAGAAAATATTGCCGTTAAAGAAGCTATCAAGCTCAAAATACCCATTATCGCCATAGCTGATACCAACAGTGATCCCGAAGGAATAGATTATATTCTTCCGGGCAATGATGATGCTATTCGGGCAATAAAACTATTTGCATCCAAAATAGCTGATGCGGTAGAAGAAGGTAAACAAATTGCCAAAGAAAGAAGTTACGGCAAAGGCGGAAAACAATCGGCAAACTCTGTTCCTGTTACTGATCCTGAAGAAACACCTGAAAAAACTAAAAAAGATAATAAAGAAGAAGAAGAAAAAGAAGAAGATGTTGAAGTACAGGTTGTGTACGAAAAGGACAATAAGAAAAATATTACCCCTGAAGCTGGTGCCGACCCTGAAAACAAATAACATTCAAGACAATACAAATTTCAGAGATCCTGGATTATTAACCAGTTTCTTCTTGATTTAAAATTTTAAATTAAAACCTCAACCTCTATTTCTTTTTATTTCAGAGTCAATCCTCTGAATCGACAAGGAGAAATTACAGTTTGGAGTAAACAATGGCTAAAATTTCTGTAAAAGATATCAAAGAATTACGTGAATCCACCGGAGCAGGCATGATGGACTGCAAAAAAGCTCTTAAGGAAACCGAAGGAGATATGGATAAGGCAAAAGAATTTCTCCGCAAAAAAGGACTGGCTGCTGCTGCCAAAAAAAGTGGAAGAATAGCTGCAGAAGGAACTATTCAATCATATATCCATGGAAATGGAAAAATTGGAGTAATGGTAGAAGTTAATTGCGAAACAGATTTTGCCGCAAAAACCCCTGATTTTACAAACTTTGTAGAGCAACTTACCCTGCACATTGCTGCAACCAGTCCCCTTTACCTTGAGCCCGAAGAAATTCCTGAAAAGGTAATTAAAAAAGAGAAAGACATCCATAAGGCTCAACTCGTGGAACAGGGAAAACCTGAAAAGATCATCGGTAAAATTGTTGAAGGCAAAATGAATAAATGGTATTCTCAGGTCTGTCTCCTGAAACAGGAATTTTCATTTAACGAAGAAGGTCGCAAAGATACAATCGAAGACCTTGTCAAAAATCTTACTGCTAAAATAGGAGAAAAGATCAGTGTCAGGCGTTTTGTAAGATGGGAACTCGGAGAAGGTATCGAAAAACGTGTTTATGACATCGCCAAAGATGTTCAAGAAGAACTCGACAATTAATTTTAAAACTGAGTTCTGGATTTTCGGAATTCTGTTCAATTTCTCTTTCCGCATCTATCCTGCCTATTATTATCATGAAAAATTCATCTAATAAAAAAACTGTCCTGCTTAAATTATCAGGAGAAGCCCTGGTTGGCTCTCAAAATTTCGGTATTGACAAAAAAGCGCTGACTTTGGTTTCCAAACAAGTTAAATCAGCCTGTGAAACCAACAATAGAATAGGCATTGTAATTGGAGGTGGAAATATATTCAGAGGAATTTCCCTTCAGGATAAAATGCCCCGTCATACAGGAGACACCATGGGAATGCTGGCAACTTTGCTCAATTCTCTAGCTCTTTCTGCATCATTAGAAGCAACGGGTATTGCCACCCAGGTCTTATCGGCTTTTCCAACGGGAAATAGAATTCCGGAATTTAGCGAACAAAAAGCTTTGAATCTTTTAAATCAGGACAAAGTTGTTATTTTCGGAGGAGGAACCGGAAATCCTTATTTTACAACTGATACGGCAGCTGTTCTCAGAGCACTGCAAATCAATGCTTCTCTGCTTATCAAAGCAACGAAGGTAGACGGAATTTATGATTCTGATCCTGAAAAAAATAAAGATGCTGTTTTTTTCCCGGAAATCACTTATGAAGAAGTACTTCAAAACAATCTGAAAGTTATGGATGGTGCAGCCATCGCTACTGCTCGTGATAATAATCTTTCTGTACAGGTACTGAACCTGTTTGAAGAAAATTCTATTAAAAAAGCTCTCAATGGAAAAAAAACAGGTACTCTGGTAAAACCATAAAATTATCTACTTGGTTCCCTTCCCAGAATGAAGGTAATTGGCTGAATAAGAAGTTGGATTAAGATGTACGTAGTAACTTTGCAGATATAGCTGATTCTATTTCTAGAAGTTACAACAAAGCAAATTATTTCAAAATTCGTGCTCAGATGATTACCTTTTTTCAAGATGTGAACTAATTAACAATTAATCTTCAGGAGTAAAAAAATGGTTAAGGAATATTTAGAAGAACTTAAAAACTCAATGGATGAAGTAACCAGCAATTTGAAGAAGGATTTGGCCAAAGTCAGAACCGGACGTGCCAATCTATCCATACTTAATGGCATTACTGTCGATTACTACGGAAATCAAACTCCCATCAACCAAGTTGCCAACATAAAAATTGCCGATGCCAGATTAATAACAGTAAAGCCTTGGGAGAAAGCCATGCTGGCTCCCCTCGAAAAGGCCATAATAGCTGCAAATATTGGGATTACGCCGGCCAATGATGGAGAAATAATCCGCCTTCCTATTCCACCCCTTACCGAAGAAAGACGTAAAAATATAGTCAAAGGGATTAAAGCCACTGGCGAAGAATACAAGATCACTCTCAGAAAACAAAGAAGAGAAACTAACGATCTGCTGAAAGAATCCAAAAAAGAAGGGGAAATTTCTGAAGACGAAATGAAACGAGGTCTCGACAAGGTTCAGGAAATTACAGATAAGCATACTGATATTGTCGATAAAATAATTGACAAGAAAACCGAAGAAATTCTTAATTTCTGATAATTCTGTTCAATTTTTAAATACCGACCTATTATTAAGGATCAATAATGAACAATTTTAATTTGATAGTTACCGGCAAAAGCGGTGCCGGCAAACAACCCCGCATTGATGTTCTTGTTAAACAATATGGTTTGAAACAACTTTCAACCGGAGATATTTTTCGCTCTTATCTTTCCATTTACAAAAAGTTGGATCTTAATCTTGATCTTGAAAAGTACTGGGATGAGAATAAAGACAACTTTTTGGATGACAATAAAATCATAAATTCCATAGAATCCCGGTGCAAAGAAAAAAATGTTGATACCCAGGATGCTTTATTGGGATTGAAAGCAACTCGTTTTGTTGATCAGGGGCTTTTTGTTCCCGATTATATAACCAACAAATTGTTTGAGGCTGCTTTCCTTAAACATGGGGGCAAAGGTTTAATTCTGGACGGATATCCCAGAACCAAAGCTCAGGCATCATTCTTACTCAGACTTTCTCTTAATGAAGGCGCTCAGATTGCCCTGATTGTTCTGGTTGCAAACAAGGATGAACTTATCATCAAAAGAACTGTCGGAAGACGAATCTGTAAAAATTGCGGCAAAGTTTTTCATATTGAATACAAACCACCCAAAGACGGCAAATATTGTACTGCTTGCAATGGAGAAGTTATTCAAAGAAGTGATGATACTACCGAAAAAATTAAAATTCGCCTGCAAGAATTTAAAGAAAAAACTCTGCCAGCTATTAGGTATCTGGAAGAAAGTGGTATACCCCTGGTTGAAGTTCCCGGAAATCTTCCTGTTTTTACAGAAAAAAAAGTTAAAGAAAGTGTGTTGAGTAAAGTATCCGAATACCTTGACTGATTTCTGAAATACTGCTTTTTCAGAAACAATCATGGCAGGAGAACCCCATGTCTAATGATAATCGCAGAAAACATCAACGTCTTGAAATCCATCTTGCCATTGAAATTGTAACCGAAAATAAAGTTTATGAAGGCATAACCAACGATATCAGTAAAGGTGGAATGTCTACCGAACTAAATGGGCCTCTTTATAAAAATGATGAAGTTCAGATTGGTTTCTTCAAATTAAGCGAAGGCATTGAAGAAGAACAAAATTCTTTCGGTATTTTTGGCACAATAGTCTGGTCAAGAGTTCTATCACCTGGAAAATTTTCTGCAGGAATTAAATTTCAAGGGCTGGCTGAAGAAGAATTATCCTACCTTGGCAAGCTTCTTGGTGAATCTAGACAATAATTTATTAATATTCCACCTACTTCGCTCATACCAGTCACCATCCCACCAAATTATTAAAAATTGAGTTTTATTTTGTCAGGGTTTTATTTCATCTGGAAGGATTTTACGGTGCCAAACATAGGCATCAGTAACATCACCCTTTTTATCTTTAAGGTGGCAGGTCAATTGTCCGCATTTTTCAAGACAAGCATCATTCAACACTTGACCAATGGCTTTGTCCGTGATGTCACTAAAAGAAAAAACACTCAACATATCATAATTCTGTTGCAACTCCTGCATTAAAATATAGAGCATCCAGGTAAGATACTTATGTTCTTTTTTATTTTTGGGAGGAGTAAGAACATCCAGTTTAATATGACCAAAAGCAGTATTTATTTCACCTCCTACCCATAATCTGCGATTACGGATTCTGGCTTCAAGAATCAATTTTGGATGATACATATCCTGTCCGTAAGGATTGTAGATATGATGAATATCTTTATGTTTCATTATTTTGCTGATTTTATCAGTGTCAAAAATTAATTTATATTTGAGTCCGTTTGGCTTTTTTCGGGGAGGGGAAGGTTCTGAAAACTCTATTCCTTCTTTTGGATTTACCTTGGATAGTCCACCTGTAACAGGATCTCCATTTTTATCATATACCCTGCTCATAAGATAACCGTCTGCATTTTTAAAATAGCCTGGTAGCACAGCTTCTTTTGAAAAGCCTACTGTCCTCCAAGAATTTGAATCCTGCTTTTCCACCAGAGTATATACTTTTCTTAATTTTTTTGTGAGAGCGAGTTGATCAAATATTTTACATTTGAGTTTGTATTGTCCCAGACGATAATCTACAATTCTCACATGAGAATT
>JAWLEA010000018.1:0-36976 GCA_041686345.1 Polyangia bacterium
CGGTGACAATCATGTGACCGTCCAGAAAAAAACCAGCAATCCCCCCCAAGCATCAAAACTTTTCTTTTTCAAATATGATGCCACTGAAAAAAATCCCAAAACAGTCTGGAAGAAAGAATTCAAGCCTGAAAAAAATACTCTCAAAGGTATTTCAAGTTACAATCCTGCCTGGATCAAAGTTTCCCAGGATTATGTACTGTATCCGGCCAAAGGAGGACGCTGTCTCAAAATTATCAGTGTTTTTGACGGCCAGGAAACCTTGAATTTCTGTCATGGAGTATGGCCTTGGGCTCCCTTGCTTTATAAAGGGGTTTATTACTAGGCAACCGGTCCTTTTCAAAGTAAAGTTCCTGCTGAAGAACAAGGTTTGCTCAAATTCAGACTGAACGGAAAGTTTTCCAGAGTACTCAAATTGAGCAAATATGGAGAAAAGTACCTCCATCAGCAATTGTATGATATTAAGAATGGCACAATCTATCTTCAGGGCAACAAAGAGGTATATGAAGCCGTCAAGATAGCTGAATAGTTTTCATTTCAGATTAGTTTTTACCATAAATATTTCAATGTGACTTTTATGGAGGTTTCATGTTTTTCAGATTCTGCGTTCTTTTGTCTTTGGGATTATTAATTTTTTCCTGCAAAGACACCACAGAAGAAAAAGAAGCTACCAAAACCGACAAAAAAACTATTAAGGAAAAGGCTCAAACTGATAAAACCAATTTGGTCAATGGAGAAGGCGAAAAATTGCCTTCCCCTCTGGGACCCTTGCAAAAACCTCGACCACAGTGCAAGGCAAAGTCCATCGAATGGCCGGATACTGACAAGCAGCTTGCCAATGTTTCAGAAATTCTGCCTAAAAAAATTAAAAGTTTGAGGGCACGTTACAAGCTGGTAGTTAGAAGAAATCCCAGCAAAGAGGCTGATAGAGTTGGATTAATCAAGCAATATTCAAGGTTGCCACTTACCGGTTACATAAAAGCTCAGGGAGGATGCAAAAAATTTTGGCTTAATCTGGGTAAAAACCGCTGGGTTTGTGGAGAAAAATTGAATCCCGATTCCAGAGATATCTTATTGCGTAAACAACCTATTATTCCCCGCAGACGAATAACTCCAAGTCGTTATGGTTTGGTCAAAAATGACGAAGCCCCTTATTTCAGAAACAAAAAAGAGATGCTGGCGGGTAAAGCATACAAAACATATAATCGGGGAGATATGATTTCCCTCAAGGATATGAGGTCCGAAGGAGGCAAAGGTTATTGGGTAACAGGGAAGAAATTTCTAATTTGGGACAAGGATATTCTGGGTTACAGAGTACCACGCTATCACGGAGCAAACCTGCGCAAACTCAATATCAATCTGCCGGCGGCAATAATCAGGGCGAAAAGCAGTGGAGCCAAAGTTTTTAAATTTCCGGGCGGTCCCCAGAAAAAAGGAGTGGAACCACTGAAGCATTATTCGGCCAGAGCTATCTATGATAAAAAAAGGGTGCAATTGCCCGGGAAGAAATTAAAAACACTTTTTTACAGGGTTAAGGAAGGGTGGATTTACGCCCGTCGTGTACTCTCAGCCTGGCCTGGCAATCCTCCTCCTGGTTTGAAGGATTGTGAAAAATGGATTGAAATTAATATTAAAATGCAGACTATGGTGGCCTATGAGGGAGATGAACCGGTATATATGGCACCAATTTCTTCTGGTAATAAACGCCATCCCACCAAATACGGGATTTTTAGAACCTGGCTTAAAAAAGCAAATGATGATATGACCTCATCTTCTTTGGCCAAAGAGCAATATCGGGTTGAAGAAGTTCCCTGGGCAGTTTTTTTCTTTTTCGGTCAGGCTTTGCATGGTGCCTATTGGCATTCAAATTTTGGTAATCGCAAATCTCATGGTTGTGTTAATTTAACTCCCATCGATGCCCGCTGGATTTATGAATGGGTGGAACCAAAAGTCCCCAAAGGATGGTTGGAAGTTCAGGTCGACGAAAAAAGCCCCGTACCCGGAACCATAGTAGTGGTCAGACATAAATATGAACATGAAGTTCCTTTTTATCGTTATGCTCGCAAACTGGCTCCAGAAGATGAAGTCGAAAGACTGGACAAAATTCGCAAGACCCGGATGAAGAAAAAAACACTTCGTATTCTGAAAACTAAATAGTTCCCATCCCAGAATGGTGGTTATTAACTGAATGATAAGTTTGTCTCAGCTGTGCGGAATAACTTCGCAGACATAGCCACTACTATTTCAAGAAGTTACGACAAATCTGATGAGGTGAAATTCCGTCGCCAGACGATGACATCCATTCTGGTTGATTTTGGTTCAGGATTATTGACAAAATGAGTTTGGAGTTGTTAATGGCTTTGTTGCAGGTTGAAAATCTAAAAAAGAATTATCGCAAAAAAAAAGCTCTGCAGGGGATTAATTTCAAGATCAACCCAGGTGAAATATTTGGTTTGATTGGTCCCAACGGAGCCGGTAAAACCACTACCTTGAGGATTGTTTCCACTCTTCTCAGTTATGAGGTCGGGATTGTCAAACTCGATGGTTTTTGTGCCAGAGAAAATCCTGATAAAATAAGAGAATTGATCAGTTATTTGCCCGAAGATGCAGGAGTTTACAAAAATCTCAAAGGGATTGAGTACCTGCGATTTGTTGCCGGTTTTTTTGCAAAAGGCAACAAAAAAGAAGAAATGGTAAGCAAAGGTGAAAAAATAGCTGATCTGGGGGATGCCATCAAAGCAAAAGTTTCCAGTTACAGTAAAGGAATGACAAGGCGTTTGGTAATTGCTCGTTCTTTGATGGTTGAACCAAAACTGGCAATTTTGGATGAACCAACTTCAGGGCTTGATGTGATTAACTCCAGAGAAATAAGAAAAATAATCATCGACAGTGTGGGTGAAGAAAACGGAATTTTACTTTCCTCCCACAACATGTTTGAAGTGGATTCCTTGTGTGATCGAATTGCGTTAGTTTACAGAGGAGAAATAATAGCAAACGGTTCTCCTGACAAGATAAAATCAAAATGGCAAAAGAGCAGTCTGGAAGAAGTTTTTGTTCATCTGGTTGAGAACAATTAAGAAAAGATTAATTTTCAAGAAAGTTGAAATTTTATATGCTTTATAATCTTATAAAAAAAGAAGTAAAAGAGTTGCTTACTCCTTCCATGTTAGCTGTTATCGTAGGAATCACAATTCTTTTTGCGTCTATGGGCAAGTTGATCGATGTTTCCAAGGAAGAGGCCAAAAAAAAACCCGTTGTGAGCATTATCGATAAAGATCAGAGCAGAATATCAAAAAAACTGGTAAGCATTATCAGTGAAAAAACTGAAGTTATTTACCAAGGAGTTGAAGAAAAAACAGGATTGAAAAAGGTCAAGGACAGCGATAAGGGAGTTGCACAAATTATTATCACTGAAGATTTTGAAAGAAATCTTCTGGCCGAAATGCCGGGAGTTCTCAAGGTTGAGTGGGTGATGAGGGGAGCCGGTATTATGGATACCATTTCAGCGGGTGTTTTGGAAAAATCTTTTCTCCGACTGGAAAAAACAATTCTGATCAATTTGGTGCAAAAGAAAGGAATTTCAGAAAAAAAGACTGAATTTCTTGAAAAACCGATGATGAGATTGGAAAACACTTATTACAAAGACAAAGTAATTCCGGCACTTTCTCCTAATAAAATTGCTCAGGTGCTTATTTCGCAATCAATAACCATTCCGGTGGCCATCATGATGATCATAATGCTGGGTGGTTCCATGGTGATAACCTCCATGGGTATGGAAAAAGAAAATAAAACTCTCGAAACTTTGCTCACCATGCCGATAAAAAGACGTACAATAGTAAGTGGCAAATTACTTGGCAGTGCAATTGTTGGTTTGATTATGGCCGGTTTTTATCTAATCGGTTTCAAGTTTTATATGGATTCTTTTCAGATAGACAGTCAGCATCTGGAATTGCTGGGTTTGAACCTCTTTATTTTTGATTATATCCTGGTGGGAATCTCCCTGTTTACCTCTCTTCTCTTCGGTCTTTCCCTGGCCATGTTTCTTGGAATTATGGCAAGAGACTATAAGAGCGCCCAGTTGTTGACATATCCTATTACCGCTCTTGCTTTGATTCCGATGTTTATTACCATGTACAGAGATTTTGATACCTTGTCTTTGCCTCTGAAGATCTTGCTTTTCTCCATTCCTTTTTCCCATCCCATGATGGCTATGCGCAATCTCACCTTTGATAATTATGGTCTGGTAATTTGGGGAACTCTCTATTCATTTGTAATATCAGTAATTCTTATTGCCATTATTGTTAAAATCTTTAATACTGATAAACTGTTGACTGGAATTCTCAAATTCGGCAAAACTAACTAGTTCCCATCCCAGAAGTGGTGTTATTGGCTGGGGAAGAAATTGGATTGAGATGCGCGGAATAACTTCGCCGACATAGTTGCCACTATTTCAAGAAGTTATGACAAAGCAGATTAATTCAATTTCCGTCGCCAGACTATGACATCCATTTTTGGGATGGGAACTGGTTACCTTGACCTTTTATTTTATTTGGAGACCTGTTCATGTATAAAAAAATTAGTTTATTATTGTTCTTTATCCTGTTGTCAGGATGTGAAGATTCTAAAGAAACAAGTTTTGGGCAACCTTGCAACAGTAATACAATTTGCAGTGGTGTTTGCAATCTCGGCCTGCCGGATGGAATGTGCACCATTGCCTGCGATGATGCCAATCCCTGCTCTGAAGGAGCCTGTGTCGATTTTACTCAGGATATTTCATATTGTATGCCTGAATGCAGTACTAACGATGAGTGCCGGGAAAATTATTCCTGTGTGGATTTTTTATGTGTCCCCAGACAGCCGCTGGGAGCCGGTTGTGATGATAATCAGGATTGTCTGTCCTGTAACGAACAATCTGATTGTTCGGAAGATTTGACTGTAGAATGTGTTGAATCAGTTTGTGCCAATCCTTGTGAACAACAAAGTGATTGTTCCGATGGTACTATTTGTGCCAAGTCTGAAGGGAATTATTGGTGTGTAGGTATTTATTTTCAGCAGGGTCCAGGTACTGCAGGCAGCCAATGTGGAGTTGAAGAATGTGCCGCTGGTTTTTCCTGTATTGAAGATCATGATTATCCCGACGGTCTCGCGTTTTGTTCAAATTCCTGCATTGATTCCAGGGATTGTCCTCCTGAGATGGTCTGTCGCAATTATAATGGTTCTCAGGAAATGTGGTGTCTGCCTCGTACTTTTTGTGAAGAATGCGGATTGGACTTTCAGTGTGGGTATGAATCTGACAAGTGTGTGGCAGCTTCCGAACAAAATGCCACCTCCGATTTCAAATACTGTTCCCGGGAATGTGATCCTGAAATGAGCGGAACTTGTCCCCCGGATAATTCCTGTCTGGAAACTTTTTATTGCAACGAGTTACAGGGATGGGTCACAGATTGTGAACAATGTCAGGGAGAATGTTCTTCAACTTCAAGTTATCAATGTATTTCCGATTATGGAACCTGCCTCGGTGAAGGCGAAGTTTGCAGTCTTTGCTATAATGACAGTGATTGCCAAAGCGGTCTGGATTGTATTTATGCTGAAGAATCTGAAGCCAGGCTGTGTTTGGCTCCCTGTCAGGAAAATCGCTGTGCCGATAATTATTATTGTCATAACGTCGAAGAGCGGGGCGATTATTGTTTTCCCAGAAGTTTCAGTTGTTTTGAACCTTCAGGAGAAAAAGATACTTGTGGTACTTGCAACAGTTTTTCTGATTGTTTAAGAGGTGAATGTGTCGCCTTGCCGGGAGATACTTCCGGCTTCAAATATTGTGTTGACTACTGTGATATCAATCAGGAATGTGGTCATTATACCGAATGTATTGAGATGGAAATCAATTCCCAGTTACATAATCTTTGTGTTCCAGATTCGCAGGTTCAAGATTGCACGAACTATACTGATTGTATGGAACAATGTCCCGATGGTTCAACCGAATGCAATGAAGGTCCCGTTTATTGCCAGTAACAACCAAAGAATAGTATGTATAAGGCTTTAAATACAAAATATTCAATTCTTTATGTCGATGATGAACCTGATAATCTTGATGTTTTCAGGTTCAATTTCAGAGGTGTATTTGAAATTTTTACAGCATCTTCTGGTGAAGAAGCACTGGCTATAGTTAAAAATAATGATATTGCCGTGATCATTACTGACCAGCGTATGCCCAGGATGACAGGCCTGCAGTTTCTTGAAAAAGCCTACTCCACCAATGATTCTTTTCTGGGAATTATTCTCACTGCCTACAAAGATACAGATGTGCTGATTGAAGCGATAAAGGCAGGATATGTTTTCAGATTTATCACCAAACCCTGGGATTCTGAAGAATTGCGCAATGCCATTGCCCAAGCACTGGAACTTTATCATCTCCGCCTTGAAAATAAATTCCTTCATGAACGTCTCAAGCAATACGCCGGATATTTGGATAATCAGGTAAAAAAAGAGTTCAACTTTGGAAATATTGTGGGGCAAAGTAACCAATTAAATGAAGTTTTGCAAAAAATTAAAAAAGTAGCTTCTACATCAAGCACAGTACTGATAAGGGGAGAAACTGGGACCGGAAAAGAACTGATTGCTCATGCTATTCACCATAATTCCAAGCGTTCCAAGCAACCTTTTGTCAAGATTAACTGTGCCGCTCTTTCTCCCGGAGTTTTGGAAAGTGAACTGTTTGGCCACGAAAAAGGTGCTTTTACTGGTGCGGTTAATTCTCGCATGGGTCGTTTCGAGTTGGCTGATAATGGTACGATTTTTCTTGATGAAATTGGAGATCTTCCTCTAAAAATTCAGGTAAAACTACTTAGAATTTTGCAGGAAATGGAGTTTGAAAGGGTTGGGGGGGAAAAAACCCTGAAGGTTGATGTACGAGTTGTTTCAGCTACTCACAAGAATCTGGAAGAATTGGTAAAAGCTGGTAAATTCAGACAGGATTTGTACTATCGTCTTAATGTTTTTCCTATCATGGTACCTCCTTTGCGACAACGCAAAGATGATCTGCTGCCTCTTTTGAATTATTTTATCGAAAAATATGCCAAAACTACTGGAAAAGTCATAAAAAATATTGAAACAGGTTTTCTGGATACCCTTGAGAAGTACTCATGGCCAGGCAATGTTCGGGAATTGGAAAATCTTACGGAACGTGCGATAATTCTTTCCAGTGACGGTGTTTTAAAGAAAGAGAATCTCGAATTTGGTCCTGTTTTTACTCAGAACTTTTCAACCCAGGTTTCCACTAACGAAAGCAGGAACAAAAGTCTCAAAAATCAGTTAGCTCAGCAAGAAAAAGAACGGATTGTTGAAGCGGTAAAACAGAATGATGGTAATATGGCGGCAGCAGCAAGAAGCTTGGAAATCAATCGTTCCACTTTGTATTATCGAATCAAGAAATATAATCTTGACTATCTGGTTTGAACACTGGCTATTTTTCAAGGTCTCACCGGTTAAAATTATGGCAACTGAAAAACAAAAAAAAGTTTTTGCCCCGATTATCCTGTTTATGGTTTTGTTTGCAGGGCTGGTGGTATTTGTGTATTTTCTTACTAAACGGCAGGGAAAATCCCAGGAAAAGGTTTATAAAACTCTGGAACTTGATAAATTGGATAAAGATTTTTCCCTGGAATATTGGCAACAAATGAAAGAACCGGCTCTCATGGTGGAACGCAATAATAAAATGTTGCAAATTCTTTCCAACGGTACCAGGATTTTTTATTCAGTTGAGCCCGAATTGCAATCATGGTTGAAGGAAGAGTTTAAAAAGTACGAAGTTCCCTACGGAGCAGGGGTACTTATGGACATACCTGCCGGTAAAATCATAGTCATGGAGGGACATTCCGAGTTTAATTCCGATTTGACCAGGGATGAACTGGTTTTCAAAGCTTGGGCTCCGGGAGCTTCATTGTTTAAGATAATAGCCGCTTCGGCTCTCTTGGATACTGAATCTTTTGATCCAGAATTGGAAACCTGTTATCACGGAGGAAAACGGGGACTGAGACCCCATCATTTCAAGGATGATCCTGAAAAGGACGACAAATGCGAAGATCTCTACACTGCTTTTGCCAACTCCACTAATGCTGTTTTTGCCAAACTGGCTCATAAACATCTTTCACCACGTCAACTACTTTCTTATGCCCATAAATTTGGTTTTAATTCCTATCTTGACTTTAATTTTCCTCTTGAAAAAAGTATGATTCAAATCAACAAAAATGATCCTCTGGCGGTAGGGTATACAGCTGCAGGTTTCGGTAATGTTACCCTCAGCCCCGTACATGCTGCTGTCATTGCTGGTATTATTGCCAATCAGGGCAATTTTCTTAATCCATGGCTGGTAGAAAAGGTCGTTTCAGCCGAAGGAAATATTCTTTTCAAACATCAACCCCGGAAAAAGTTCAAACGCATTTTGCAACCGTCGGTAGTTGAAAAATTGAAAAAAATGATGCAGGCGACAGTTGAGAGAGGGACTGCTGTAAAAGCGTTTTATACTCCCAAAAAGCAGCGACGACTTCCTTTTAATGTTGGTGGCAAGACAGGTACTTTGAGCAGGAAAACCCCAAAATATCTGCAATACACATGGTTTGTCGGTTTTGCTCCGGTGTCCAGGCCCAAAGTAGCTATCGCCATGCTGGTTGTTAATCCTGCTCGTTGGAGAACAAAGGCAATTTATATGGCTCAGCGTCTGTTATTGCAATATTTCAAACTTTATCCCCAAGATAAGACAACTAAAAATAAAACGAGGTAAGATATGAACTTTCTATTTTTGATTTTGCTCTCAACTAATTTGCCTCAGTTGAAATGCAATCAGGGCTTTACTTTGCATAAAAATAAAAAAAAACTTGTTTTGCACAAGGGAAAAACAAAAATTGCCCAGGTTGCCAAGCCTTTCCACCTTAAAAAACCGGTTTCCTGTAATTATTTTCGAAACAAAAAGCTTCTCTATGTCAAATCTAAAAGATTTGACTGGTTTTTTGTAAGCAAAAACAAAAAATTAAAACTTATCAAGGCCTTTGCCAATGTTTCTACTTTGGAACAAAATAACATTGAATACTTTGACGCAAAGGCTCTGGAAATTTATCGCAAATTTGAATCCCTGCAAACCTGTCAAAAACAAAATCCCCGTTTTTTTCGGTCAAGATTCAGCAGTTCCAAGGGTAAGTTCATTAAAATCAAGGGGAACACTCTCAGGTTTCCGGAATCTGCCAAATCTGTCAAAGCAAGTTTTAAAAATGATATCTCTTTTCCTGCCTCGTCTTTACTTCCCTTTAAAGCAAAAGCCGCTTCTTCCTGGAGAGGAGAAAGTGATATGGGCGATTTTGCTGTTCCTGAACCGGTTAAAATTAATGATAAAAACGGAGATACAGCCTGGATTGGGGGAGAAAGCGCCGGCAAAGGAACCTACTTCATTCTTAAAAGAAAAAATACCGGTTATCCAGCAGTGGCCTTAAGATTTTTACCGGGTCATTATTCCGGAAAGAAATCCCTTGCTTATTTCAGCAGAATTAAAAGTTTTTATCTGGTTGATTCCGCCGGGAAATCTTTCAGGGTAAAATTGGAGCGGGATCCCGCATCCATAAAGGGGGGGCACAGATTGCCCTGGCAGGTAAAATTGCCTGGAGGTTTGCAAGGACCATGTATTACTTTGATTCTGGAAAGTTTTTATTATGGAAAAGACAAACAGGGTAATAAAACACCTCCGGCCATCAGTGAGTTTCATCTGCTTTCAGGATTGGATTTTAAAAAGGATCCCTTTGCTTTTCTTTTGCAGGATTACAACAAAAAAGAAGTTGATGAAGAACAGTTGCGAAGTGTTTTGAAAATAGTTTCACCCCAAACCCTCAAAAAATATTATTTGAAAAAGACCCTTGATCCTGAAGTAAAAAAATTGATTCTCACCAGTGCAGCTCAAAGAAAAGCTGTCGAATTCATGCCGGAATTCATTGAAGCCCTTTCCTGGGCAGAGGGCAGTCTCAAAAAGTATATCGTGGAAAGTCTTAAAGTTAAATCAGCACGCAAACCGCTTTTGGCCAAAGTTTTAAATAAAAAAGCCGATAAATCCACGAGAATTATGGCTCTCCAGTTATACCTGCAAAGTGGCGGCAGCAATTTTAAAGCGATTGAGAAATATGTAAGCAAAGGAAATTGGAGTGATTACACATTGCGGCGAATGGTAGCCAAATATTTTAATCGGGATTCCAGATCCAAAGTCTTGGAGAGGGTGTGCAAATATAAAAAAACAGCAACAAGCCCGGGTTTATTGTGGATTGGAACCAGGTGGACCCGTAAAGATAAAAAATTAAGAAAAAAATTATCCAAATGTTTACAATATGTACCCGGTCAGGATTTTGTGCAAAGAATGCGTTATCTTTATGCAACTGAAGTTGCAGGTGACGGAAGATTCTTGAATATTGTTCATTCCATCTATCACAGTGATTCCCGTGAGGGTGTTCAAATCAGAGCTCTGAAAACAGCCTTGGCTCTCAGAGATCGCAATATTGCAAAAGAAGCTTTCAACAGTAAAAATCCGGTATTAAAAGCTGCTGCCATCAGATTATGGCCCGCCCCAAAATTGCCAGAGGCCATGAGAAGCGAGGTTGAGAACAGATGGGTACAAGTGAGGGAAGTTGTATGGGAGCACTTTATTGATAATTGTTCTCCTGGTTTGGCCGGAGCAGCAGTCAAAATACTGGATGATCGCAAAAATATTTTCTGGTCCAAAGTACTCAGAGGTATAGCTGACTGTAAAATTGAAAAAATGAAACCACGCTTGTCCAAACTATTGCGCCAGGGGAAGAAAGATGAATATGGGGCCCAAATTGCTATGGTGCTGGCTCAATTAGGTGGCTCATCTTCTGATTATAAATATCTGCGCAGTATCATCTCCGCCAAACTTGAAAAATTTGAAGCAGGTATAAAAGCCGGGAACAATCAACAGAAGATTGATTTGTCCGGATATTTGAGAGCCTTGGAACAATTCAAAAAGAAACGGGACAATGATTATTTTATCCAATTGGCCAAAAAAGATTTGCCTCGAGAAGTTTTTACTACTTTAATAGAAATATTAAAGAAAAGATGTCCCAAATCACTCAAGGGAAAGTTGAATACTTTATCTACAGGTAAAAATTACACTTCAGAAAAGGTAAAGCAATTCGGTTACCATTGTTATGGTCGCTGAGTTTTAGAGAAAATGAACCAGTTGCAGGAGTTACTCCATGGCCCCCAGAGAATTTGTATTTATTGTTTTTGTCCTTGTTGTTCCGTTTAATCTCCAAGCTCAGGAGGCCTACAATCCTGTATACAGAGAAGTCGGCCCCGGGCAGCATATTGTTTTGCAGGGTTCCACCTATTCCCTGGCAGTTGATTTTGCGTACGACTACAACTCTTCCAATAAATTCAGCCAAGAGGCGGCCTCGGCTTTCGAGTTGGTACCCAACTGGATAAAGCCGGATTTGTATGCAGTCTTTATCAGAATGAACGAGTATAAGCAAAAACTGATGGCGGCATTGCTCAAAAGTCTGGTTTCGGAGGAGCCTCATCTTATTGATGAAGTTGCTTTCAGCCTGGCTCATCTCCCGCAAGAAGATTTAGATTCAGATAATTTTAATCCGGAGATTCTGGTTGAGAATGCGAGAAACATTTATCAAGCGGCTGAACTGGTGGATTTTGCTCGACTCATTGAAAAAGAAGAGGGAAACGCCAACTATTACACAACTGTTGAGCTGGATTTAAGTTCGGAGAGTTGGGTAACAGGTCGTGATTATTATTATTGGTATGTTGTTCATCCTCGTTTGGGAGATGAACCGACCTTCCATATCGATCCAATTTCCGGGGAACCGGCAACAGTTGAAGAGGGCGGAAAATTCTGGCGTTCTTATTTGCTTGAAGCCGAACCGGATCCCGATTACCGCCGTGCTTTTGAAACAACATATCCAAATTATATTGCAGATCTTTCTGTTTATTCGGCTGATTACGGAATTATGCTGGAAGATCTCGATCCCGTGGTTGCAATCAGAAATCAGGGAGGAGAGGAGCCAGTACTGTTTCACTATACTTGGAATCGGGGAAGTGTGTATGCTGCTACCCTTAAACTGGATTCCACCTTTACCCCCTTGCTGGAGAATTTGCTGATGGCAGGCTTTGGTCCCGGCGGGGTACTTACAACCTATTTTCATGAGCAGTTTCTGGTAATTCGGGAACAAAATTCGGAAGGAGCCACCGTAATTGAAGACGAGTTGATTGCTTCCGGTTACGAGGTAACAGTCTGGGACGCTACAGAATTTGGTCAGTTGCAGGATGCTACCGAACTTGAAACGTTCAAAAAGATTATCATTCCTTCTGATCAGAGTGATCAATTATATGCTCTTCTTGAAGCCAAGGGCGATATTCTGGAAGCATGGATGGATGCTACCGAACACCGGGTATTTTTGTTTTTAGGTTCGGTTGCAACTACTTCTGAGGTTGATTGGGGGACATATGTACTGCCCTTCAATTTGTCCAAAGTTGCTTTTTCCGGAAATTTCAGTGGAGAATTTGAAGGTTATCCAGATTTCAACAGGATAATTGCAGGAGATCATGGGGCGCAAGTTTGGGACGGTCAAGTTTATCCGAATTTGAGCGGCCAACGCAAGAGCTCTCCTGATGATATAATTCTGGATAAGATCGGTTATCTCACCAGTCAAAATCTTGAACTCAATGTGGGAGAACTGCCTCCTGAATATTCTGGCGTTACTGGAGATTGCCCCGGGTGCATTGTTCGAAGTTCCCATCCTGTGAGAATTATCAACCAGCATTATGGTAATTGCGGAGAGTTGCAGGATGTCAACTCGGCTTTGGGCAGATTATCCCTGATTCCTTCGGCAGCAGTGGGAGGAATAACCGAAGATCATGTCTGGAATGAGTACTATCTCCAGGATCAGTGGCTGCCATTTCAGGTTAGTTGGAGCGATAGCAACACAATAATTGGAGTGCCCGGTAACAAGCAGGATAAAGATTATGGTGGCGGCAAGGATTTGGCCATAGTTTATCGCAACAGACCTGACGGCAAATGGGAAAATATTACCAATCGCTATTCCAATACAAATACTTTGGTTTTTCAGGTAAATGATGGTGCCGGCAATCCGGTGGATGGTGCTCGGATTCTGTTGGCATCAGAAAACTATTATGATCCTGACCAGTTGACTTATGCAATTGTTGTTCATACTGATTATCTGGGAAAAGCCCAAGTGGAAGTTGGGGATTATCAGAATATTTTTGCCCAGATTACTTCCCCGGCAGGATCCTGGCCCGAAGATGGTGTTGCCTGGATTATGTGTGCCCAGTCTTCAGCTTCTGGGCCTCAAGGAGCTCAATGTCCCGCTGAGGCAAGTTGGAATGAAAATTTGCCTATGCCCACAGGTGATGGTTCCGGGCTGATTTATGATGTTGATATTAATCTGGAAGATAGTTTGCCGGCACCGGCAGTGGTGGAAATAGCACCTGGACAAGCTCAATATGAACCTGAGCCAGTGGCCAAATTTGTTTATTCTTTGCGGCCAACAGCTTTGCAGGCGCTCCAACTTGAAACTGTAGGCAATACTTATCTCGATAACTGGAGTGAAGCTTCTCCTCCTGATTTTTATGTTTTCGATCAGGAAAACCTCGATCTTTTTCTTGTCGGTGAAGATGCCACGGCTCTGGCAAGATTGGTAGCCGATGGTCAAGAACACAGCGTAGTTTTGCCCCTGAATGGTCAATGGTATATTGCTGCCCATAATCATTCTTCCTGGAATACATACAGTTATACCCAGTTGGATGTTCATATGGAAGCAGTTGAAGAAGTCGACAAAAATCCGCTGGAACCCGGCAGTTCTGGTTGCAATTGTCATATTGCCACTACTTCTACCCAATCATCGCATCTACCTCTGATTGTGCTTGTATTTCTGGGACTTGCTCTGATAGTGAGGAGAGCTAAACTCTTTACTTCTGTAAAAATCAAAAGGTTTTAATCATTGGATAAAAATATCATATCGGCATCCAAAAACCCCCCATTCTAACTTATTTCATCGTTGTAAATTTGTTTGATCAGGGAGTTGAAGGAGGACAGGTGGTTTTCACACTGGGACTTTTTGCAGCCGAGTTCTATAACGAAAACATCGTCTTCATTGGCGAGGATACAGATTTTATAGATAAAATTCTGTCTTTTGTGGGGAGGTTTAAGGTGGAGAATATTTCCGGAGTTCTCTTTAAACTTTTCTCTTTTCAACAGCTTATAACCTTTAAACTCGGTGAGATCGCGCACAAGCAATTCACTCCAGAATGTAGCAGTTCCGTTTTTTTTGTTTTCTCTGTAGGTAACTTTGAGTACGGACGCATCTGAAGCAACCAGTTTGAGAATATTGTCTGTCTTTTTAATTTCAACAAAGCCTGAAGGAGGATCGAAGTTGACATTGCCACAGGCGATGAAAGAAAGAGTGAAAATAAAAAAGAGGGTAATTGAAATCTTTTTCATAATAAATCCTGTTTTATAAAATTAATTAAGAATTTTCCATTTGATTGGGAAGTTATTATTTGCAAAAAGCAATGTTCACGGGTTCCCGATTCAAAAGGAAAATTGTCTAGGGTATAAATTTAAATAAATTCCTTCCAATTTCTTCCCCAGCCAATAACCCCACTTCTGGGATGGGAACTAGTTAGCGGGTAAAGATCAATTCAATTTCAGCCTCAGTTGCTGATTGACTGAAAAATCAGTTTTATGGTTATTTGAAAAGGCTGATTATATCAAATTGTTTGATCCATTGAATAGGTGTATCTACTTTAATCTTTGAATAACTGCCGGATCCATGGTGGGTTTGCCTTCTTTTAAAATGAAGTTTGATAGTGGCAAAACTGACCAGGTTTTTTAAATAACGCAATTTTCCTTTGATTTCTTCGATCTCACCCGTAACTCTGGTAAGTTCTTTTTCAACAGCCAGAATATCCTTCATTTTGCCAGTTTTCTTGATGATTGCTTTTAATCTGTTTCTGGCGGCTATGAGGTTGTTCAATCTCATGCTGAGATCTATAAATTGAGAAGTTACATCTTTGGAAGAAACCTGTCGAGAAGTAATATTGCCGTATTCTTCAAATTGATGGAGAAAATAAAAGAATTTTTCCGAGGGAACCCGCAGTGTTACCAGGGAATTTTGCCTTGATTTCAGATACCCGCCGTGTTTATGGGCGAACTCAATGGCACGCTGGACAGCTTTGTCGGGATCGAAAACAGCAATATGAAGTCGAGCATTGTAAATAATCATTCTTCTATTGAGTTTGCTCTTGTCGGTTGCTGTTTTGTCTTTGGGGTCCGCGGAGTTTTTATCGGCTAATTGCTTTTGGTTGTCGCCAGTTTGTTCTTTTTCAGCCAGTAAATTCTGCTTTATTGGTTTAGATTTGTAATTGCGGGGTTGCGATGATGGAGTGCTGTCTCCTTTAGGGGAGGCGCTATCTTTGGTTTCCTCGGTGTAAGTGTTATCGTCGCTCCTACTGCCGGTGGAAACTCGAGTGACACTGTCACTTTTGTAGCTTCTGTGCTGATAGTTGGGCCTTTTGCTTTTGGAAGCACAGCCGATAGTGAAAATTAATAATAATAAATAAAATTTGAACAGTTTCAAAATCAACCTCCCGGATTAGAAGAATGAATGGACTAGAATATCAAAAAATAAAAACAACAGGTCTGCCCCAGCAGGTAGCAGATAATTGTGAAAATACATGAACACAAAAATTTTGCTTGGGGGTATTTATTTCCCATTCTGGGATGGGAAATATTTAAAAATATGCGATCTGATCTTTATTTTAATTTGTAATTTTACTTTGAAAACAGAAAAAATCAATAGATATTCCTGGGAAGAACAAACTGGGCTTGTATTTTAGGATTTTTTCAAATTTCTGAGTTCAAAAAAAGATAATTGTTATGGGAGTGCTTTGATTGCTTCTCTAAATTTATTGGTTTTCTGTACAGGCATTCTGAACGGGTTGTTCAATGACTTTTGGGATAAGTACTTGCTTTTAAAAATAATATATGTTTAAATCTTTGTTTTTTAAGATATATCACAGTTTAAAAAGTATTTTACAGGCAAATCAATGGTGAAATCAATGGTGAAAAATAATCTGCTACTGATCAATACAAATTCTCCGGTTAACAGGGTAGCTCTGGTTGAAAATGGAAATCTGACCGAACTTTACATCGACCGAAAGAAAATAATGAGCCATGTGGGCAATATATACAAAGGTAAAATTCTCAGAGTAATTCCCGGGATGCAGGCTGCTTTTGTAGATATTGGCATGGAAAAGGCTGCTTTTATTTACGTAACTGATGTAGTAGGCGGACGAATTCCTGACAAAATCAGATTATATCTTTTGGAAAGAGAAGATAACGAGGAAGAGATGGAAGAAGATGCCGAATTGGATTTTGATTTTTCCGACGAAGAGCTTGAACAGATATCCATGCCAAAGATTGAAGAATTAATTTCTGCTGGAGACGAAATCCTGGTTCAGGTAGCTAAAGAACCCATAGGATCCAAAGGAGCAAGAGTCACCGGATATATTTCTCTTCCCGGTCGACATCTGGTTTATATGCCCTATGTTGATCACATTGGAATCAGCAGAAAAATTAATGATGAGGTTGAAAGGGAGCGCCTCAAGCAGATTGTTGAAGAAATTCGTCCAGATGATACGGGTTTTATCGTAAGAACTGCCTGTATAGGATCTACTCGAGAAAATATGATAGCTGATCGGGATTATCTGTTAAAGCTCTGGGAAAATATAAAAACCAAATGGAACAAGATTAAATTTCCTTCTTTGATATACAGCGAACTGGATCTGGTTTTGAGATGTGTTCGGGATCTGATGACCAGTGATATCGATAAATGTATAGTAGATTCGTTTTACCATTTCCGAGAGGTCAAAGATTTTGTTCGTACTTTCATGCCGAAATATATTAACGCTGTTGAAGAATATAACGGAGATGAATTTCTTTTCGATAAATATGATATTGAACATCAGATAGACCAGACCCTCAATGAAAAAGTCTGGCTGAAGTCTGGAGGATATCTGGTAATAGAACGTACAGAGGCCTTGACTTCAATTGATGTTAATACTGGTAGTTATCTTGGTCAGCATAATCTTGAGGAGACTATTACTCAAATCAACATGGAAGCGGCAAGGGAAATTCCCCTTCAATTGAGATTGCGCAATATAGGTGGTTTGATAGTAATTGATTTTATTGACATGGAGAGTGTTGAAAGCAGGGAAAAGGTACTGCAGGTATTTTCGGAAATTTCTCTACAGGACAGAGCTCGTCATATGATTTTGCCTATCAACGAATTTGGACTCATGGAAGTTACCAGGCAAAGAAAAAGGGAGAGTCTGCTCAAAACCATGACTCGCTCCTGTGATTATTGTCAGGGGAGGGGTTATATAAAATCTTTCGATCGTATATCTTCCGAAATTATCAGAGATCTGTTTAAAAAAGCTCCCAAAGTTGGAGAAGATGTTTTAAAACTCAAATGCAATCTTGAAATAGCTGATTATCTCACTCATAATTATCAGAAATGGCTCGATAAAATAACCGAAAAATGTGGCAAAGAAATTGATATCAAGGCAGTGGATAAATATCACGTTGAAAAATATGAACTTTATTCCTGAGTCGTCCCCTGTTGAAATAAAAATTACTGTTAGAAAGAAGAACTATTTAGTGGCGTTGCTACCCTTATCGGGACAGGCCAGTCTTTTGCATTTTGGTTTGCCGTTCCAGGTTTTTTTGAGTTTGAGCAGTACTACTTTATCGCCTGGTTCCGGTTCAAAATCACAACCGTCATAATCGAACATGACATCTCCAAGTTCGGCATGATCAATATAACCGAATCCGTGTTCTTTTTTCCATGATTTGATTGTTCCCCATGGTTCACTGATTTTGTAACCGCCTTTGTCGAGTATTTTGATCTCACCATCATTGTTGTTGAGTAGACTTTTATTGGCTGCTTTTTTATTTTCTACAGCTATTTGTTTGGCCAGGTTGTTCAGTTTGTTTTCTTCACTTTGCCCAACTCCCGGGTAAGATGAAAAAGAATTGCCAATTGCTTCATTTACATTGACGGTTTTTTTGGCTCCACTTCCTTTCTTACGAGATTCAGGCTTGTAATCTTTGGTTTTACCGGAAAGATGCAGGGGAAATTTGTCTTCGATATACACCTTGAGAGCGTTGATGGCATTGATCCATGTTTCGATTGCATCTTCAGCTTCATTGTCGTTTGGATAATCCAGTTGGCTGACAGTGAGCTTGGTACCCTTAGGGATAGATTCGAAATCGAAAACCATAGTGATGGGATCGATGAAGATGGAAATACGTTCATTTGCTTGGACTTCGTTGAAGAAGCCAACCATAGTAGTTTCGTGGCCGTAATTTTCACTGCCGGGATTCCAACCGAGAGCCCAAACTCCATTGGGGATTGCTTCGACAACTGAGTCACATTCCCACCATTCTTTGATTTGGGGGGGATCAAGCAGTGCCTTGTATATATATTCGCTTTTTGACTTGATATAAACTACTTTTGAAATATCCATGCTCAACTCCAACTTCAGAGTTAGAAAAATAATTGTTTTTAAAAAGTCCTGTTGGGAAATGCAGGAAGAGCAAGCTTTAAATCTGTCCCTGGAAATTGGAACAGAATGTAATCTGCTGTTATTTTGCAAAACCAACTAACTTGAAAACTAGATTAAAAATCATAATAATATTTTAGAAAAAAGCAAAGAAAAAAATTTGTTCTAATGTAGGAGTTATTCAGAACTAAGCCTCAAGATCAGGAAAAAAACTTAAGCTTTTGATTTGAGAAAGAAGAAACTTTAGTTCAAGTTTGCTTCCGGTGCATTTTTCAACCAATTTCGGCCATTTATGTTTTTTGCCATGATGGAAAAGTTTGTCTTTAAGAAAGTTGCCGATAAGATATCCCGAAGCATTGAGAGTTCCTGGAGGTAGATGAGGGGAAAACAACTCCAAAGAGGTTTTTCCCAAGTGTTTTTTATGGATAGAATGAATAGTATTGTCTAGTTGGGCTGAAAAAATAAGTCCAAGTAGATAATTGTGGTAATAAACAGGATTTGAAATAATATGAATTTTAGCCAGGTAATCAAATTTGTCTTCTCTCTGGGGGGGAGGATTGATAAACTGGATTTTTTCTACCAGCTCCCACCAGAGGTTTTGCCAGTTTCGTTCTGTTCCCTGGTAAAGATTTTTCTCAAAATTGAAAACCACAAGAGCCCAGCGAATAAAAATCAATTTTTGAGTCCAGTTCAAATTGTCCAGTCGAGCTTGCTCGATTTTGGTTTCAGGAGTTGAAAAGGAAAAATCCGGTTGGATTTGACTGAGAAGATTTTGGTTGAAAGCAAAGTTTTGCATCCACAAAGCCGTGCCTTCTGTAATAAAATTGTGTGCGTGGGTTTTAAGCAACCAGGGGAGATTGGTGTCTATACAATCGAAATAGATGGCATGAGCAAATTCATGAAGGAGGGTTTCCAGCCAGGTGAAATTTTTTTGAAGACTGGTGAGAACCCTGACGGAACCTCGTCGATCTATATCCATACAAAAAGCGGGAGAAGTTTTGCCCGGTTTTTCATAGAAGTCGCTGTTTTCATAAATCAGGTCAAGATTGAAATTCAAGCTCTCCAGAAGTTTTTTCACCGGGTAAAGGGGGTTTTTTCGGATTAGATTGTCAAGATCCAAGGTAATTGCCTGAGGCAATTCCTGAAAAAAAAGGTCACCATAATGCCAGGGCATCAATTTTGATGGTTTTATGGAATACAGTGATGCCAGCTTTTTATCGATGATTCTTTTCACTGTTTTATAAGACGAATTTGTTGAGGTTTGTAGATCATCCATCAAATTGCAGACAGTTTCAGGATCGAGTTCATTGCAAAGCAACTTCATTTCGAAGAAATTATTATAACCTGCTTCGCGGGCGGAACGGTTGCGCAGGGTAACCAGTCGGGCAAAATCATCAGGTCCTACCACAAATCCTCTGTTTTTACTCAGTTCCCACAATTTTTGCTTTTTGTCAGGGTTCAATTCATGCTTTAATACTGAAATGATTCTTTTATGGCTTAACTTGCATAATTTTTCATTATTTTTGAGTTCAGGCTCGTAATTATTATATCGGTATTCAAGTTGACTGCTCAGTTTGATAATTTCTTTTTTAATTTTGGAAGTATTTTGCTCTTGCCTGAAGGCTTTTTGCAGGATTTGCAGTTGGCGAAACTGAAGTTTGTTTTTTTTGACTTCCTTGTTTTGGAGGAATTTGTTGATAATTGCGAGGGATTTGGCTGAAGAATGCAATTTTTGAAATTTATATTCAAGATGATTGCAAGAGAAAGCAAGGTTGGAATTTCCATTAACAGCAAGTTTCCACCAGATTTCGTTCAAGGCAGTTTCCAAGGGAATTCTTTCAGATAAATACTCATCAAGAAATAATTGAACTTGCCTGGAAATCTTACTCATGATCATCCTTATTTTGCATTAATTTCCAAGCTGCTTCTTTTGCCATTTGGGGTTTAGTAAGAGCTCCGTTCAGTTGCATGTTTCTGATTTTGTTGAGAACAGATCCAAACTTCGGTCCGGGTTTAAAACCCATTTTTATCAAATCATGACCATTTAAAAGAGGTGGAGGATTTTCTTCTCCGGGTTTGAGATTTTGCAGACGTTCACAGGCATAAACATAATTGTCGAGATCACCATTGGAAGCAAGGGAATCTAGCTTGAACAAAGTCAAAAGATTATGGAAATAGCTGCGAGAGGGTTGTTTTTCATGGTTGTTTTTATTGACAAGTTTTTTAAAGGTAGAATCCTTCATTTCCTTGACATGAATAAGTTTAAGGTGATCTTTGATCAGGCTTTCAACCTCTTTGATTATTGTTCCCGCCAGACAATATTTTTTCATAATTTTTACCGCAATATTTGCTCCTTCAATTTCATGGCGGTAAAAAGTGTGGTTTCCTTTTCTGATTTTGGCAGTGGAATATTTGCCCACATCATGTAAAAGCGCGGCCCAGGCTAATACAGGAGACAGAGGTTGGGCAGCTTTTTTGAAAAGAAGAAAAGTATGGGAGAGTACATCTCCTTCGGGATGGTATTTTTTGCTTTGTTCAACTTTTTCAAGTCTGGCCAGTTCAGGAAAAAGAAGTTTTAAAATCCCTGTTGATTTTAGCAGCATCAGACCCCGATAACTGTTCTCGTGAGTAATAATTCTGGTGATTTCATCTCTGAGTCTTTCTTTGGAGACAGTTATAATACTTTTATGCATTTTCTCAACTGCAGCCATAGTTTCAGGTTCAATCTCAAAGCCAAGTCTGGCAGCGAAACGCAATGCACGAATAATCCGGAGTTTATCTTCGTTAAAACGCTTTTCTGCTTTGCCTATGGCTCGGATAATTTTGTTTTGCAGATCACGGCGTCCTCCTACAAAATCCTTTATTTCAAAAGTTTCAGGGTTGAGAAGTAGACTGTTGACTGTAAAATCACGTCTTTTTACATCCTGTTTAACTGTGGAAAAAATAACTTCTTCCGGGCGCCGTCCGTCTATATATTTTCCGTCGGATCTGAAAGTAGCCACTTCAAAGGGGTGTTTGTCAACAACTACCATCATGACACCGAAAGTCCTGCCGACTGGAATAGTATGGGTAAAGATTTTTTCTACATCTTCGGGAAAAGCACTGGTGGTTATATCGAAGTCTTCCGGTTCCTGATTGAGCAGCATGTCTCTGACGGCACCACCAACTATATAGCTTTCAAACCCGAATTTTTCCAGTTTTTCCACAATAAAACGAGCTTTCTGAAATTTTTTATTTATGGGAGCAGAAAAATTTGTTTTCATAGATTTTCCAAATATGTTTAGACTAGTTCCCATCCCAGAAGTGGGGTTTTTGGCTGGTGAAGAAATTGGATTGAGATGCGCGAAATAACTTCGCCGACATAGTTGCCACTATTTAAAGAAGTTATGACAAAGCTGATGAGGTAAAATTCCGCTTTCAGGCAATGACCTTCCTTCTGGGGATGGGAACTAAACTATATCAGAAACTCATGGTTTAAAATAAGACCAAGATAAATAAAAGCCACATTAATTTTGCTGGAAAAATAGTTGAATGGCAAAAGAGATTAGAGAAATTTAACTTTTAAACCGGGAAAAAGCAAAAAGTATTCTACCAACACTATTTTATTTCCCCAACGGGGTTGCCGTCGTTATTCTCCCCAACGGGGTTGTTATGCATTTTCAGGAGAGAGTTAGAATTTTGCAAGTTGTAGAAGTAATAGAAAAAATACTAACAATATCAAAGTTCAATAATTTAAATGAGCGATGATTATTTCCTTGACTATTGAGAAAAATTGAACAATTCTTTAACAGATTTTAATCTGAAGGAGGTACAAATGTCCAAAAATAAAAAAACTCCATATTTTAATAAACATAAGAAAGCAGGGGCTCAAATAGTTGATTTTGCAGGCTTTAAGATGCCCATGAAATACAGTGGAATCAAAAAAGAGCATTTAGCAGTTCGAGAAAATGTTGGTCTTTTCGATGTGAGTCATATGGGGATAGTCCAATTTAAAGGCAAAGATGCCTTAAAATCAGTAAACTACTTGATTACAAATGATCTCAAAAGATTGGACGATGGCAGGGCCTTATATACTCCAATCTGCAATGAAAAAGGAACTATAGTTGATGATTGCATTGTTTACAGAAGAAACTCCGAAGATATCCTGATTGTCATCAATGCTTCGAATCGTCAGAAAGATTTTGAATGGTTCAAAAATAATACGCCTTCTACCAAACCCGAAAATGTAAGTGATAAATTTGCACTAATAGCATTGCAGGGACCCTCTGCAGAAACTTTGTTGCAATCTTTGGTGAATGAGGATTTGAGTAATATTGGAGGATTCGAACTTGGATATATTGAACTTTTCGGAGAAAAGACAATGATAGCTCGAACAGGGTATACCGGCGAAGATGGTTTTGAAATTTTTGTTCCTGTAGAAAAAGCTGAAGAAGTTTGGGATTTATTGCTCGAAAAGGGGAAAAAATACAAAATACGTCCGGCTGGACTCGGGGCAAGAGATACTTTGAGACTTGAAGCCAAATTGTGGCTTTATGGTAATGATATAAGTGAAGAAACTACTCCTCTGGAGGCCGGAATGAGTTTTGCTGTCAAGCTTGATAAAGATGCTTTTATTGGGAAAGATGTCTTGGTGAAACAAAAAGAGTCCAAACCAGACAAGAGATTGATAGGTTTTAAAATTAAAAGTAAAGGAATAGCCAGACCGGGACACAAAGTACATTATGTGAACAAAGAAGGTGAGGTGGGCAAAGAAATAGGAGAAGTAACTTCTGGAACCAAAGTTCCTTATTTAAACGAAGCCGTTGGAATGGCCTATGTTCCTAGAAAATATTCTCGTTCCGGGCGAGAGCTTGCCATAAAAAAAGGCAAAAAATTTCTTCGTTGTTTCATCCACAAAGGTCCTTTTTACAAACGATAATTCAACCGGTTTGCTCGCATCTGATCAAGTTGTTTGTATGATGATTGATTTGTAAAATTGCATTGAAGTTTTTTTGTGAATAGATATTCTGGTTGAAAAGTTGATCTGTGTTTTATTTATTTCTTCAAACAAATGGATGAATACAGAACCAGAAATTATTATCAATGTTGAATCATTACTAAATAGTTCCGACCCAAAAAGGGATGTTGCCGTCTGAATTCAGAATTTTACCTCATCAGTTTTTTCATAACTTCTTGAAATAGTGTCAACTATGTCAGCGAAGTTATTCCACGCATCTGAGGCAAACTTTTCATTCAGTCAAACCCCCATCTGGAACGGGAACTACAGTAATAAGTAAGGAGTTAAGTATGCAGAAAAATTATATCTTCACTAAATCACACGAATGGTTTGATCCCAAAACAAACAAAGTGGGAATTACGGCATTTGCTATTGAACATATTGGTGATGTGGTTGAGGTTGAATTGCCAGAGGAAGATGAAGAAATGGATAAAGGGGACGAAGCAGGAACAATCGAATCTGTTAAAACTGCCAGTGAGTTATTTTGTCCTGTAAGTGGTAAAGTAGTAAAAATAAATGAAGAACTTGAAGATTCTCCCGAGCTTTTGAATGAATCACCTTTCGATAAAGGTTGGCTTTTTAAGCTGGAACCATCTGATTCTGGTGAATTTTCAGAACTGATGAATGTAGATGAATATTCCAAATTTTGTGCAGAGGAAGAAGATTAAATGAGATATTTACCTCAATCTGAATTTGATATAAAAAAAATGTTGAAGGAAATCAGGGTTGGTTCAATTGAAGAACTGTTTTCTTCTATTCCCAAAGAGGAAAAAATATCAGAAGTCAAATTGGAGGAGGGACGGGATGAATTGCATCTTTGTCGTTTTTTTCACAACTTGGCTGCAAAAAATAAGGTAAAAGATATAATTTTGGCTGGCGGAGGAGTATATCCCCATAATTTCCCGGCCGCAGCTGCTTCTATAGTTTCAAGACCGGAGTTTGCTACTGCTTATACCCCTTATCAACCCGAGGTGAGCCAAGGAACTTTACAAGCAATTTTTGAATTTCAGACAATGGTTTCAGAGTTAATGCAACTTGAGGTTGCCAACGCTTCAATGTACGATGCCGGGAGTGCTTTGGGAGAAGCTTTATTGATGGCGTACAGGGTCAAAAGGGGAAAAAGGAAGAAGGTACTTGTTTCCAAAGCGATTTCACCTGATTATCTTCAAGTAGTTAAAACAATGTTGCAGTCATTTGGTGATATCGAAATTGAGTATTTGCCCTGGGATTCTAAAACAGGGAAAACTATTTTACCTCAATCTCTCGATAAAAATATTGCTGCTGTTGCTTTGGGATATCCAAACTATTTTGGAGTAATTGAAGACATATCCAGAATGACAACTCTGACTTCTTCAAAAAAAGCTCTTGCGATAACGGTAAGTCAAGATGCTGCTGTCTTTGGAATGTTGGAAGCTCCCGGCAATTTGGGTGTTGATATAGCAGTGGCAGAAGGCATGTCTCTTGCCGGAACTTGGGGAATGGGTGGTCCCGGAGTTGGTCTGATGGCAACTCGAAAAAAATACACTAAAAAGATGCCGGGCAGAATTGTCGGGCAAACTAAAGATGAAGATGGGAACAGTGGTTATGTTCTTACCCTGGCAACCAGGGAGCAGCACATCAGAAGAGAAAAAGCAACTTCCAACATCTGTACAAACCAGGCATTGGTAGCTCTGGCTTTTACTGTTCATCTCTCATTACTTGGTTCGCGTGGCCTGACAAGAATTAATGCATTGATGAGGAACCGAGCTTTGGAGCTTTATGAGGAATTACTTGCAATCAAAGGAATAAAACCGGTTTTTACAGGCCCATTTTTCAATGAGTTTGTTTTGAGTTTTCCCGGTAATACTGAAAAATTACGTAAGTTTTTGGCTGATCACGGAATTGTTTTTGGTATTTATTTAAAAAAATATTCAGATGTTGATTCTGTTTTTGATAATACAATTGTATTGTCAACTACAGAATTGATAGAAACCCAGGATATAAAGAAAACAATCAAACTGGTAAAACAATTTTATCAGGATTGAGGCAAGCAAAATGAGTGAAATTAAATCAGGAATACTTAGAAAAGAACCTTTGATATTTGAAAAAAGTCAACCCGGGAGAGAAGGCTTTTCTCTTCCAGCTGCAGAAATACCCAGATTGAAAGAATTGCCGGATTCCTGCCTTCGAAAAGAAGACCCCGTTCTTCCCGCTTTGAGTGAGGTAGAAGTAATTCGCCATTATACCAGGTTGTCACATTGGAACCATTGTATTGAACTTGGTACCTATCCCCTCGGGTCCTGCACTATGAAGTATAATCCCAAGATCAACGAGAAAATTGCTGAAATCAGAGGTCTTACCTCATTGCATCCAGCACAAAGTCAGGATGACATTCAAGGTGCTTTGGAATTGATGTATACTCTGGAAAAAGAGTTATGTGATCTCAGTGGTTTCTCACGGGTAACTTTGCAACCTTCAGCTGGAGCTAATGGTGAATTTACAGGTCTTTCCATCATTCAAAAAGCCATAAAAGAAAAGGGAGAGGCTCAGAACCGGAAGAAGGTGTTAATTCCTGATTCCGCTCATGGTACCAATCCAGCTTCTGTAGTCTTGAATGGATTTGAGCCGGTAGAAATAAAATCTGGACCTGATGGCTATTTGGAGATTGAGTCTATTAAACCCCATCTTGATTCACAATTAGCTGCTATTATGGTCACAAATCCTAATACACTGGGTATTTATGAAAGAAATCTTTGCGAGATAAGCAAGGCGGTACATGAAGCCGGTGGATATGTATATATGGATGGAGCCAACTTCAATGCAATTATGGGTGTAGTAAAGCCAGGTGATATCGGGGTAGATACTATGCATTTCAATTTACATAAAACCTTCAGTACTCCTCACGGGGGTGGAGGCCCAGGTGCTGGACCAGTAGGAGTTGTCAAGGCTCTTGAACCTTATTTGCCGGTACCCATTGTTGAAAAAGATAAGCAAGGACAATATTTTCTCGATACTGACAGACCTTCTTCAATAGGAAAAGTGCATCCATTTTATGGCAATTATGCGGTTTTAGTGCGAGCCTTGGTGTATATACTCGAAAATGGTTCTTCAGGTTTGGCAGAGGTAACTAAAAGAGCAGTATTAAATGCAAGGTATTTAAGAGCCAGATTAAGCAAAATTTTAGAGATACCATATAAAACTGATACTTTGCATGAAGCTGTTTTTTCTGACAGAAAAATCAAAAAGGAAACCGGTGTTACAACAATGGATGTTGCCAAGCGCCTTCTTGACTTTGGAGTTCATCCTCCCACAGTATATTTTCCTTTGATAGTTTCCGGAGCATTTATGGTGGAACCTACGGAAACCGAGAGTTTACAGGATCTTGATGCCTTTGTGGATATTGTTTCTCAGATCCTGGATGAAACAAAAACAGATCCAGAAAAAGTAAAAACAGCCCCACATAATACAGGTGTGGGAAGGCTTGACGAAACTTATGCCGCACGCAGTAAGATTCTTCGCTGGAAAAAGAAGAAATAACCCTTAACCGGATTGCCCCTCCACTTGCTCAGGCACCAGATCTGCATCTACGGGGTTACATAATATGTAGGTGAGATTTCTGTTGCACTATTTCAAGCAGTTATGACAAAGCAGATGAGGTAAACTTCCGTCGCTAGACGATGATATCCATTTCTGGGATGGGAACTAGATATAACGGGATCAGGCACCATGATATACTCCTTTGCGGAAATTTGATTCCAACTACGGCAAAATTTACAAAATATTTTCAGACAGGATCTGATGTATATATTTTCGAAAATATATTTTGGAAATAGACTTTTTTTGAAAAAATTTTCTACAGGTTGAGAAATATCTATGAATATCAGTAATTAGAAGGGAGTTTTGTTAAACAGCCATTTAGCCACAAATGGACAGTTTTGGGGAAAAGTTCCCCTCCCGGTTGGGGAATCAGTGATGGTGGGAGGGCAACTCGGTTGGGGAATAAACCTTGGAGTAGAGCGGGGATTTGCTGGTTTTATTGGATTTGGTAGTTGAGAAGGGAGTGGATTGAGTGAAGTTTAGCCGCAGGAGCCTTTTACTTTGGAACCGCCGCTCAATTTTTTATCACAAATTTTGTAATCTTTGTTGTGTTTGCAAAACTCTTTTTTGATTTTTTCAGGGCTGATGCCACTGAATTTGTACCGGTTGTTTGTAATCCAGGATGGAGATGCTCCGATGCCCAATTTATTGGCTTTTTTGATGTTTTCTTCAAGAAGCTTGTTTCCTTCTTCTTTGAAACATTTTTCTATTACTTCAGCTTTGATATCGTCTTTGGCACAACTTTTCCATTTATTGCTTTTGTAATTTTTGTTACGACACCAGATGTAATCCATGTATTTGTAATCTTTTGGGTAATTTTTAATGGCACATAATTGTCTGATGTTTTCATCAACCTCGGGTTGACCATGGAGAGCTTTGAATCCATTGCCCTGTTTTTGGGCAATATAATTGATATGGAAGTCAATATCTTTAGTGTTTTGCAGAACTTCTTTCATTGCGTCAAGACCTTTGACACCATAAGGGCATTGAGACATGACAAAAACATCAAGGCGTCCCTTTATTTCTTCACGGCAGGCCAGATCGTTTTTACAGGAAGGATCATCGCAATCAACTTTTCCATTACCGGTATCATCTTTACTGTTATCGCAAATTTCAGCTGTAGGATCGAAGAATTGACGTCCTTTTAGTTTTACATATTTTCCAGCGGGACTTACAGCTCTTTTAAGTTTGGTTTTAAAAAATTCAGCTTCTTGAACACCTTTGGAAAAAAGAATAACAGGCAGTTTTTCTTTGCCACTGTCTTTATAAAGTTTTTTTCCTTCCGGGGTACCATAATAAACTATTTTTGTTTTAAGGCCCTTCATTTTACTGGTGAAATTCTTGAAAAGACGGCCTATCATCTGCTCATATCTTTTGCACTTTTTGCATCTTTTGTCGGTTAAAAAATACATAGTGCCTTTGATTGCTTTATCAGAAGTGTTTGCTTCTTTGGCTTTTGTTTCTTTTTGTGTGTTTTTGTCTTTGGTGACAGTTTTGTTGGCTTCTTCTTTTTCTTCTTTTTTATTACACCCAAGGGCGATAAAAAGGTTAACACCGATTAAGAAAACTAGAAATTTTTGCATGAAATCCTCCGTAGATTAAAATTGGCGATGAATTTACAAATTGAGGTTGAACTGTTGTCTCAATTTAAAATATTCATCTGAAATACTGAATTTGGTAATAATATATTTTTGTCTGTTCAAGGTTAATGGTGAATGCTTAAAGAAAACTTCAGTTATTCTGAAAGCTGCTTCTATATCATGAATAAGCAGAAAACACAATTTAATGGAGAGCAATTCCAGCTTATTGATATAATTGTAAAAATCGGGAAGTAGACCGTTGGATGTTAGTTCTTTGACCAGAGATCGCAATTCAGATTGTACTTCCAGAGGTAGCAGATCATCTATCTGATTTGCTGTTTTGTTGATGATTTTTTGATCACCTTCAATTTTGAGCCTTGGATTACCAAAGCGGATTGCACCAAGGAGAACAGTAAAAAGCTCAGTGTTATTCCGAAATAATTTGATTAATATATATTCGTCGTATGTGTATATAAGATGTCTAAAAAGCAAATAAATTAATTCTTTCTCATTGTAGCCGGTCAATACTTGGTTTCCTGCAGTGAACACCTTAAGGTTTCTATCTTTATCTATTGCCCTGGTGAGATTTAAACCTGATTCCACATCGGGCATGAGATAAAAGAGTGGTGGAGGGGTGTTGAGTAAACTCATGATGTAATAAAATACTGAGGTTATGGCAGGTCCCTCAGTATCGGGAGACTGTAAAACAGCGTTTTTTCCTGTAGCCGACTCCAGTGAGATTTTTCTTATAGCAGGAATAATCAAAGATAAAAAGGCAAAAATTTTGCCAATTTGATAATCATCTTGTGAATTTTTGCTCAATATTTCCCATGCAGTAGAAAATTCTTGAGGTCCAATGCGTTTGAACTTTTTTTTGCGGTTTTGATGGAGCAGATTCAAAGCTGTTTTATTTTTGTTACCGGTTAATTTTATGACTTCGGCCACACACAAAGCCTTGTCTATTTCTTTTTGTTCAAAATAAAGCTCAAAAAGCTTATTGAGATTTTTCTGATCATATGGATTTTTCTCCAGAAGTTTTCTGTAAATCTGAATTGCCTTGTCTCTATTTTTGGTTTGAGTGTAAATTTCCGACAAATGTTTATAGGGAGCAGCATCTTTGGAGTTGAATTCGGTGGCTTTGCTCAGAGATTTTTCTGCAGCTTTTTCATCATTTATTTTGGTTTTGTACAGGATTCCCAATTCTTTCCATAATCTGAAAAGTAGTTTTTCTTCATCAGGGTAGTGTTTAGAAGTATTCTTGATGAATTTTTTGTAGACTCTTTCAAGTTTTCTCCATTTTTCCAGTTTGTGCAGGGCTTTGACCATATTGTCAAAAGAAGTGAGATTGGAATAATCATCATTGAGGCTTTTATTGTAATATTCAATTGAAGCTTTTGGGTTTTTCAGCTCATAGTGAAGAATTTGAGCTAAATTAAAATAATATTTGGAGCGTAATTCTTTGTTTTCTTCCAATTCAGCCAGTCGTTTGAACATGTCTGTACATTTTTCCCACTGGGTGTTTTTTTCATAGAGATCGAGTAAACTGAAAATTATCTTGGTATCCCAGGGTTTTTCCTTATATTGATTTTCAAGTTCTGAAATCCTGGTTTCAAGTTCGCTCATTTATTTTTCTCCTTTTTGTTTCCCTTTGCCTTTTTTGAAGGTTGTTTATGATTGGCGTCCAGAATTGTGGAAAGTTCCGATTTCTTTTTAACTTTTAAATTATTATGGGTACTTTTAATTATTTTTTTCATTTTTTTGCTGGAAACAGGGACATATTTGAATTTTTCTCCGGCTTTCTGCATTTTGTTAAGATTGAGAACACTACCCTGAGGCAATTTTTTGCCTCTGCCGAGTTTGCCCTGAACAGCATATACTACCCAGCGGGGACCTTCAAGAGAAAGTACGAGATAAGCACAGTCGCTGATTCCCAAAAGGGTATGGGCTGCCAGATGAGAGATAGCTCCATAACCGAGGACAATTCCTGCTCCAAGCGCATATGATGAAGGTACGCTGACAGCTTTGGCCACATAGTAGAGACCTTTGGCAGTTGCCCAGGAGGAAATAGCAGTTGTGCCTCCAATTGCGGCAGTGCCTCCGAGAATAGTGCCGAGGCTTCGGGAAGCGATTGCTGTGCCTTCACCACCTGAAAATACTGCTCCTGCCGGGATTGTTCCGTAGGTAGATACAACTGTGCCAGTGATTGTTCCCCCGAGGAAAATGCCCGTTGCTGCCAGAGGAACTCCGATATAGCCTGTTGTTCTGGCTGAAAGTTGACCGGTTCCTTTGATTGCCAAACCTGCGATTTCTCCAGCAGCTTTGGTTGAATAGCCTGCGATTGTGCCAGTTGCGCTTTGACCAAGGGCAGCAATCTGAGTAACCCCGAGGGTCATAAAACTGTATACTCCGGCGATGGTGATTTCTACAGTAGGTCCTGCAATTTGCCAAGCTGATTTGGAGCTGTTCCAGACGGTGGAAACTGCTATCTGTGCAATAGCTTTTCCTTCTTTGCTAAGCACGATAAGAGGATAGGCTATTCCGTTAACTGCAACAAATCCCAAACAGCCGGCTGAAAAATTAAAAAGAGGCTGAATTATGCCGTCCCAGACAATACCCTTGATGACGTAAGTAATTGCTTTCAAGGTGGCCAGTGAAATTCCGCTGTTTTGATAATTTTTAAGAGAGAATGAAGCCTTTTTAAAAGATATTTTGATGTTATCAAAATAATCTTTGCCTGTAATTTTGATGAGATTTATTGATTTGTCAGAATATTTTTGTCTCCATTTATTTTCATCTCGGGCAATTTTAACCAAATTGGCTTTTTTAAAGGTCTTGCCTGTATTCTTCAGATTTTTGCCAAGTTTGGCGGGCAGGGTCAGATAACCAGTGATAAAATTAGCGTATCTTTCCTGCATGACTGTGGATGCTTCATCAATACCTTTTCTTCTAATATTTTCGGCATTGCTTTGTGATTTCCAGATGATCTCATCTCCTTTGAAGTGAAATTTCTCAGTGACTATATTTCCTGCTTCATCGAAATAAGTAATAATGTCATCGGTGATGTTATTTATTTCCCAAAGAAGCTCCCGTGACAATTTCCAACTTTTCCCAATTATTTTTCCTCCCATCAATCCGTTTTTATCCAAAATCAAAACTGCACTTTTTCGAGTAAGTTTTCTTACTTTTTCTGCAAAAACAGCCATTTCGCGATAAATTTTCTGCCCCGCCTTTAAACTTATTTTGCTGCCTTCGGCTATGATGTATACCGAATCAGATGCTTTTTTCAATGCCAGCAGAAAAGAATTGCGTGCACTCAGCCCGATAAGGTTCCGAGCTGTATCAAGAGGTTTCGGTCCTGCCGGAATTAGGTTGACAGAGGTATTTGGAATTCTCAGTCCTCCTTCTTGATAAAGATTGCGGTGTCCTTTTTTTACCAGTTTTTTTGTGTTTTTCAGAGGATCTGTAGTTTCTCTGGAGTTGGTGCAGGAACTGAGCAGATGAAAAAACAGAATGATTCCCACTGGGGGATTTAAATTAAAGGAGTACTTCATTTGTTGCTTCCCGGGTTTGGTTTCTTGGAATGATTTTATTTATTTTTTATTTTTTTTCGTTTTCTGTCTTAAATCATGGGGTATTTTCCTCAAAACTTTTTTGATGATTTTCGGATCTTTGGTGATGATCCGTGTTTTAACCCCTTTTTCCGATTTGAGAGCTTTCAAATCGGTGATTGTGCCCACTGGAAGATCTCCCAGGGAAATAGTTTGCTTTTTATCTGATTGACAGTTTTTATAACAGATTTTTCCCTTTGCGGTTGCCAGTACCAGGCGGGGGCCGTCCCAAGCCAAAAAAATCACTGAATCCACTGAAAAGAGATAAAGGTGTGCTGGAATCGCTGTGAGTGCGTTATAACCCAGTACGAGACCAGAAGAAATCTGATTGAGAGCTACTTTTGATGCCATTTTTCCAAAGTCATAAGCCATCAAAGCACTGTAACGAGTTATTTCATAAGCGGTTGTCGTTGCCGCTTTTCCGGTTGCGTAGGCCGGAACAGCTGCAGTCATGGCAACCTGGTTGATAAAACCTGCTGCGGCGGCTCCTGTATAGATGATTGGTATCTGGGCATAGGCCAACATAGACAAACCTGTGAGCAAACCGGCCTCCACAGTGGGAGCTATGATTTTAATTCCGCTCCTGGCCGTGTAGTATAGTGCTAATCCGGTGGTTACAATTGTACTTTTCAATACCAAAGTAGCGGAAGCAACAGGAAGGAAGAGCCCATACTGAATTGTTTTTCCAGCAGTTTTAACTGCTGTTTTTGAAAAAGGCTTGATAATTCCATAAAATAAAGCTTTGCCATAGCCGTAGATAATTTTAACCAAACCTTCTAGTGAATTCTCCTGTTGACCGGACTTTTCATATTCTTCCTGCCAGGCACTGACAGCTTTTTTAAAGGAGTTTCTCCAGGAAACCCCCAGCTTTTTTGAGAGTTTTTGTTTGATAGTTTGATTAAGTCCGTAGATATTGGAAAAGTCTTGTTCAAGATCCTGGTAGTATTTGTGGGGAAGGTTTTTAAGCTTATCCCTTTCTGCTTTTGTGTTTTCAGCCAGGGCGAGGTTGCCTTTGACAAAACGTTGCAAGGCTGTTGTAATTGCTTTGTCCCCCAATTCTTTAAAAAACAAGGCTCCCCTATGGGAATTTTTCAGCAGGGAAACTGTATTTTGAGTTGTCTTTTTGTAAAGTTGTTTGGAGCTTTTAATGGTTTTGAGCAATTCATTACTGAGGTTGCGACCGGTTTCATGGGTTTTGTTCAAAATGTTTTCTCCCCATTGAATCAAGGCCAGACGGGAGTTGGAAATTGCATTGTTTTTTGCATACTCCAGACTCTTTTGCGTGGATGTAATCAGAAACCAGCCTTCATTATACAACATCTTGTGTCCTTTTAGATTGGCAACCGTAAGTGGAATAACCTTTTCAACGGGCTTGTCGGAAGCTGGATTCCGGGGCTTCTTTTTGCTGTTGCAGGATAAAGTTACAAATAAAATGATAATTGTCAGGGGAACAATATATTTCATCTTAGACTCTTTCCCCAGTTTTGGGATTTGCAGTTTTGGGACGGGAACTGACTAGTTTCCATCCCAAAAAGGAAGGTCATCGCCTGAATGCGGAATTTCACCTCATCTGCTTTGTCGTAACTTCTTGAAATAGTGTCTACTATGTCTGCGAAGTTACTCCGCACATCTCAATCCAACTTCTTCCCCAGCCAAAAACCCCCATTCTGGGACGGGAACTTGTTTAAATTATGGGGGATTTTAATTCGGCGATATTGTCGATTCTTTTAATCCCATCCCTGTTCAGAGTGATTCGATATCTTTTGTATTCGACTTCATTGTTATAAGTGTATTTGATGATCATATTCAAGAAGTAGACCCTTTTGCCGTAAATTCGTTCAAAGGTGTTATTTTGGGTATCCAGAACATGGATTATTTTTTTTGGATCATCCATTTTTTTGAGATAACTCATTACGTTGAATCTGAGAATATCATTGATACTTTCAATATTGTATTTCCTGTAAATTTTATTCAACTTCTTTTTGTAAAGTTGAATTTCCTTTTTGTAAAGCATGATATTTTCCCCCACCCATCCATTTTCAATTTCGGTGAGGTGTTCTCTTTGTCTCAGTTTTTCAATATCCGCCGGCAGCTTTGCTTCTTTTAAAAAGGTAAAACTTTCTTTGCGCCAACCCAATTTTTCCCGGTTATTGTGATAGATGTTCATTTTATGGTCATAAAGCCTGTTGCGTAATTTTGCACCAAAATAAGCACGTCCTGCTTCTTTGATGCGATCTTTGAACATGTAACTGATGATTAGAATCATTATCACAGGCATTGAGAATTCCGAGTAGTGATATTTGGCATAAAAGGTGGTCAGAATGGCAAAGATCATGGCAAGTCCTGCGGCCAGGGCAAAAAGAATTTGTTCCAAAAGTTCCCCTTCTTGTTTAATTTTGGTGTTTAGAAACAAGACGTTGCCTGTATATTTCTTGAGGATGCTGGCACGAAAAAGATATTTTTCCCTGGATTCGGGATCTTCCGGGATAGAAGGATAGTCGTTTTGTTTGCGATAATCAATTTCCGAAGAAATCAAGTCCATCAGTTTTGCTTTATATTTTTGTTTGTGAAGAGCTTTTTCCGATTCCAGAATTTCCATGAGGTCAAAACTGAAAGCCTCCACCAGAAGACTTATATATTCGTCAGCAAAGCAATAAAAGGAAAAGGTGCTTTGTTTGATCAAAGGGAGATTCAGCTTTGTTCTCAGTTTTCTGAATTTGGTGATTATTTCGATAGTGTTTTCCAAGTATTTAGCCATCAGATCTTCTTTGTCAGTCAGGTTTTGTCGGTTTGAGACAGTGGTAATGTGATCCCGGAGACTGCTTTTGAAGATGCAACAGAACATTTTCAGGTGGTGCTCAAATTTTTTTATGGTTTTGTTATTATAGTGATTTACCATTTCATCAATGCTGGTTTTGAGTTTGCCTAGAGGGGAATGGTTTTCAGAAGCAATCTGATTGAGTTGATACACCGGAGTTTTAATTCTGATATAGGCTTGGATATCATCATAAAAGTTCTTTTTACTGTAGGAATAACTGTTGATGCCCAGAGAATTGGGCAGGAAAAGAAAGGTTTCAACTTTGTAGTTGCTGCTTTTGTCTTTCTTATTGAGTTTATAGCCTAGTTTGATTTCAAATTGGTAATTATCATGAATTTCAATGGATTCTTCTATCATTTTGGTGCCTGTAAATTCCCATTATGTAAATAGAATTTAAAAAGAGGAAAAGGTGAATTATCAGGATCTATTCTACCGGGTTGATCAGTTGCAGATCCAGACCGCCAGGGTAAAGATAGGAAGTATAATTCGCAAAACCATACACTTCAATGCCGAATCTTATATTTTCGTTTGGTGAATGGATGTTGTGAGCGTTGGTTCCGGTAATTTCGATCCTGGCTACACCATAGCCGGAATTGACAGGTTCGTACATGTCCGGGGTTATTGGTTCGCCATTGAGAATGATATACTCTTGAGAACCATCTGGTATGAGGCTGATTACATTTACAAAATTCCTTTCCATGCTGGCCGGAGTGGCAAAGGAATATTCAGTGCGGAATTGTTCTACCGGAATAACCAGACCGAAGGATGGATCTCCGGCTGAAACCTGTGATTCAGTCCAATAGCGTTGACCAACAGTAAATTTTCCAACCATGACGGGACCAGAGGCTTTAATTTCGAGGTGGTTGCCGGCAGCCGGAATGAACTCGAAATATTCCCCGGGATCAAGTTCAATGGTATCATGTATTGAAGGAGCCAATTCTACGGTTATGGTTTGTTGGGCTCCGGAAAGAATGCGGACTACATTGGTTTCTATAGTCATTTCTTCTACAGGATGAGTAAGGCCGATGAAAAAATGGTTTCCCCAGGTTTCAAGGGGGAAGAGAACTTCTTCCAGATGGTCGCAGGCACGATAATCAAATGGTACAAGGGCGCAACTATGTCCTGCTGTGACCATGATCGGTTTGTCTGCTTGGATGGAAGATCCTGTAAGATCGTAATCATTGCCGGGATGGCAGTAGTTGAACATGTCCCCGTCGGGACCACTGGTTTGAGAACCTTCACTTTCTGGACAATTTTCCCAGGTAAAATTGTTGTCGGATATTATTTGGACTACATCTCCCTCATTCAAAATAATTTGGGTGGAATCTCCCGGTGACAGGGAGCCGATGGAGTCTCCCCCGATGGTGTAGGCAGTGGAGGTGAAATCGACCCTGGTGTTTTCCTGGGTTCCTACAATGGTGACAAATCCCGGTTTTACAGGCATGTTGTTTCCAAGTCTTTCAACCGCTACCGCTTCTCGGGACATAACCAGATAATTGCCCGTGAGTACAGGAGTGGGTAGAAGCAAAGAAGCGTCATTGCTGTTGGAAGTGTGCTCATTGAGAGTATAGTCGTAAGGATTGAACTGATATACAGTGATGGGAAGGGAAGAGCGGATATGATAAGCACCCTTGTTGTCAATTGTTCTGTAGACCTTTGTCTGGTAATCATGAGCTCCCGGAGTGGCTCCACCGTTTTTTATGTCCAGATTGAAAGGCAGAGTGACAACCTTCACCGTATCAGGTGCGATGTCGAG
>JAWLEA010000138.1:0-9029 GCA_041686345.1 Polyangia bacterium
CATCAGAGGAACTGTGACTATACCGCCACCGTAGGCTCCTATGCCGATAATAAGAAAGCTTGCCATCAGAGACCATAATTTTATCATATCTCTAATTAGTCCTTTCTGGGACGGGAACTATTTATTTTGCATCCGAGTCAGTTTCTGGTTTTAAACAGCAGATATTTTCCAATTCCTTTTTTCTTGCCGAGATGATGATTTTCTTTAATTCCTCGGGATCTTTTGCCTGGAACCAGCGCTCAATAAAGCCGGTGCTGCTGGTTATCTGAGTGATGGCAGCAAGGGAGCAAAGATAAAAGTCTTTTTGTTTAATTGAACCGACAATTACGAAGATAGCATTTACTTTTTTGGCGTGTTTTGAAAATTTAATTCCTTTGCGGGAACGAGCCACCAATATCTCAAAGTCTTTATCAGTCTCAATAACCAGGTGAGGCACTGCAAGTCTTTGATTTAAAACAGTGCTGCTCTCAGTTTCCTGTGTTTGCAAAGACGTTGCCAGTGTTTCAACATCCAAGTTTAATTTTTTTGCTAATTTATCTGCGACTAATTCGAAAAAATCGTCCCGGTTCATAGTTTTATCCAAATCCAGCACACAGCTATCTTCAATAATGGTGTCAAATTGATCTTTAACCATCTCGTTTCGTTTTTGGATAACCCCTTTTACTTCTTCAAAAGGTGAATTTTCAACCAGTTCCGGAGCTGCAATTCCATCTACCAGGCCCAAAAGATTCATTTCGTCGTTTTCTGTCCATTTTTGTTTAGTCATGCGTTGGTGCATCATCATGTAACCGCTGCAAGCTGCAACAACAATTGCCCAGACAGGGTGGAATCCAGCAATGACAACAACAAGACCCAGGCAACAGGCAAGAGCGTTTTGCCAATGAAGGCGAAGTTTGCGGGCAAAAGTGATAGTTGCGAAAGCTATTTGTCCGGTTACTGCAATCGAAGCACCTTTCAAAAATGCCGAGACCAGTGGCTGTTCAAAATAGGAAACCGCAAAATTGGCAATGAGCAAAATTACCATAATAGAGGGAAATATCTGCCCGGCTACTGCGGCAATTGCTCCGCGGAAACCACGAATACGGTGGCCTTCCAGGAAGGCCAGGTTGACTGCAACAGCTCCCGGAATCGATGTAGCCAGAGACAAAGTATTGAAGAATTCTTTGTCTCTGAGCCATTGGCGTTTTAAAACGAGCTCGTGTCTCAGCACGGCAGCCATTGAGAAACCACCGCCAAATGTTGTCAGACCGATACGAAAGAAGATAAGAAATAAGTGCAAGCAAGTAATGTCATTTTGATCCTGAGAAGGAGAAAAAAGTGTTTTTTGTTTCATTAGACTCATTTGTTGTAATCACCTTCTTTACCTGCAAGTGATTATTTTGACATCCAAAGGTGGTTTATGGTCAACCATTATGTCTGCAAAGTTACTTTGCGGCTCTCAATCCAACTTAACTCCCGGTCAAAAAACATTCTGGAGCGAGAACTGAATAATGTACAGAGAAAGATATATAAGTAAAAAATCCAAAATCAAGTTAATTCCTTAAATACAACTATTAAATCTATATATGAGATTTTTTTATCTTATTCAGTATTTTTTTCAGTTGAGTACTTTTGAGTACTTTAATTGGTGAAATGTTTGATCTTGGATTTGAAAGGCAGATGTCTTGTGAAAGTCGGGAATTTATCACCAAATCTGTGGTAAGCAAAAGCCTGGATGAATCCTGCAAAAGAAAATCAATTTCTTGTATTAAATTAAGTAAAATAGTATTGTACGGATGGCTTACAACCAATCCAGTCAAAGCGGTTTCGGAAACTTTGATATTGGTATACTGAAATAGCCATGGTTTAATATTATGCTGATTTTTTTAATAATTGCCTTGATTTCTACCCAGGAAAAACCCACTAAGAAGGAGCCAGGAAAAACTCTTTCTTCTAAATCTGGGAAAAAGCCCAAGAAGGCCGATAAGTCCAAACCAGACAATCAAAAAAAATCTCGGACTACTCAAGAAATTTATGAAAAGGCCAAACAAGAAGCGCTTCACGGCAATTATAAGAATACTATCAAAATTTTGCGTCCTCTTCTTTACCCCACCAGTAAATTTGCCAATGAAGAAGATGAAATTGAAGCCCTCAGACTGCTGGCTCTTTCTTTTTGGTATCAAGGAGATAAAGCAAATGCCATGCAGACTTTTGTTGTTTTGCTCAATCGGCGTCCTTCTTACAAATTGGATCCAGTTCTGGTTCCTTCAGGGGCAATTGAATTTTTCAATGACATTAAAGTCAAGTTGAAGGAAAAACTGGATAAGATTAGAAAACAGAAAGAGCTTGAAGCCAAGCGACAAAGAGAAAAGGAGAGAGAGGCTCAGCGCAAGCGTCTGGCTGAACTCAAAAAGAAATCACCAATCCTGGTCAAGAATGTTACAGTCAAAAAAAATTATTTTATTTTCAACTTTTTTCCTTTTGCTCTGGGACAATTTCAAAATGGCCAACAGATCAAAGGATGGACTTCAGTTTCTTTGCAGGTGGTTTCGGGCTTAATTTCAGCCGGGGCATACACTTACCTGAGTTACAAATATCCCTCGGGAAAAGTTCCTCTCAGCAAGGCTTCTTCAGCCCGGCAGATTCAGTATCTTCAAGTCGGCTCCGGATTGTTTTTCTTCGGAGTGTGGTTGCTTAGTGCCGTTGATGCAGTTATCAACTACAAGCCCAGCAGACAAGATGTAAAACGTCAGTTCTATCGCAGAGACAAAGGCAATTATAAATTATTTGGCTCTCCTCTTCCAGAGGGAGGAGCGGTTTTTGGTATAAAGGGAGAATTTTAATGGCAGTTTTAAGGTTACATCTAAAAAATGGTTCCAAAGTCTATACACTTTTTAAAAAGATGACCTTGGTCGGTAAAGATGAAACCAACGATGTTGTTATACCAGATCCCCTAATAGGTGAAGTGCATGCCAATATTTTGTTTGATGGCAAGGATTTTTCCATTCGTTCCACAGAGGGTAAAAATATTATTTATGTCAATGGTCGACGCAAATCCAAAGCCAATTTGAATTTTGGCGATAAAATAAAAATTGGCGATTTTGAAATGGAATTTCTGGACAAGGTTGAAAAGAAGGAAAAACGGGAAGTATCCCGTGAAGATGATTATCGAAAATTGATCAGAGTTTCAAAAAATATTCTTTCCGATTATGATCTTCCCAATCTGCTTGAAAATCTAATGGATTCAGTCATCGAGATAACCGGCGCCAATAAGGGATTTCTTATTTTGCTGGAGGGCGATGACATGAGTATAAAAGTTGCTCGCAATCTCAACAAAGAAAATATAGCTGAGGCTGTTTCTCAGGTTTCTGATTCGATTATCAGCAGAGTCATCAAAACCAAGAAACCGTTGATGATAAGTGATGCCCTCAAACATGATGAATTTTCAAAATCCAAGAGTGTCATGGCCTTGAAATTAACTTCAGTTATGTGTGTACCCTTGCTCGATCGAGGTAATCTCATTGGCTTAATCTATGTTGGTAACAGTTCAATCAAAGGATTGTTTGTGAAACACACCCTCGACATGCTCACAGTTTTTTCTTCCATTGCTTCTCTGGTTGTTCGCAATGCTTTGTTGCTCAATATGCTCAAAGTTGACAACAAAGCTCTCCATGAAAAATTGGAAAAAACCAAATTCGGAGATATTGTGGGATCCTGCAAAGGAATGCAGCAAGTTTTTCGCACGGTGGGTAAGATCGCTCCTACAGATATTTCCATCTTGATTACAGGTGAAACCGGTACAGGCAAAGAACTCATAGCCCGTGAAATCCACCGGCGTTCCCAGCGTAAAGACAATCCCTTTGTGGCGGTAAACATGGGAGCTATCCCCGAGAATCTCATGGAATCTGAATTGTTTGGTCATGTCAAGGGGGCATTTACGGGAGCGTCTTCTACCCGCAAGGGACGTTTTGAGGTTGCTCAGGGAGGTACAATCTTCCTCGATGAAATAGGAGAAGTTCCGGTTAATATCCAAATCAAGCTGTTGAGAGTATTACAGGAAAAAGTGATCACCAAAGTGGGTTCCAATAAAATTGAAAAGGTCGATGTGCGTATTTTGGCTGCTACAAACCGTGATCTGGAAGAAGAAATCAAAAACAATAATTTTCGGGAGGATCTTTATTACAGAATTAATGTAGTTAACTTGGTGTTGCCTCCTTTGCGGGAACGGGGTGATGATGTCATAGTTATTGCCAAATATTTACTGAATCGTTTCAGAAAAGAATTTGAAGTGAATTTGCGGGGATTTTCCAGAGATGGGAAAGAAGCTATCATGAAGTATCCTTGGCCCGGGAATGTCCGGGAAATGGAAAACAAGATCAAAAGGGCTGTTGTTTTATGTGACAAAACCACTATAGGTCCCAAGGATTTAGGTATCTCCAAAGATTCATTCCAGGAGATAATACCATTGTCACAGGCTCGTGAGGATTTCAGCAAGCAATATATTCTGGAAATTCTCGAGAAAAACAACGGCAATCGTACTAAAACTGCTCGTGATCTTGGTGTGGATCCTCGAACAATTTTTCGCTATCTTGAAAAGGGGCTTGAATAATTCTCGCCATTTCATCACCAGCAGGGGCTCCAGGGAAGTTGGACAGGTTATGACATAAATGGCACGAATTCCAATGCCATCTTATTCAACTCAGGCTCAATTTGATAGAAGTGATCTTCTTGTCAAAGAAAATATTTTGATTTGCTTGTGCTTTATCCAATATAATCATTGTTGTTCTCGTTTTATTACAGGAGCAACCATTAACACTTGGCTTGATATTTGCTTTAATATTCCGGGTGGAGGTAAAATATGAATAACTTAATCTCAAAACTTTCCATGTTTCTGGGATTAGTTTATACAGCTTGTGTAGTGCCAATCCCCCTTGAATCTGAAGATGTTGATCAAAAAACTCCACCCAGGTTTATTCGGAATCAATGCACTCCGGTCTATCTTACCGAAGCTGTCATCGATTCAAGCTCCAACAGTATTGATCTGGTTATGGTAATTGAGGATCCGGATGTGGATGATGAAATCCCCTATCGGATATATCGAGATTACGGTTTGGCTCAGGACAAGGAAGATTCCAAAAGCGATACTCTTCTCAAAAGTGGTGCTATTCCTCCCGTTGTTGATTCTGAAACCGGGCAAAATCGTAAAATACGAGTTTATGATGAATACAATCTCAATGATCAATATGTTTGTTCCAGTTCCAGAGGAGATGTTACAGGCTCTAAACACCTCATTGAAATAGTAATAACCGATCAATTTTCCAACGACAGTTCTGTTTATCCATATTGGAGAGCTACCGTAGGTCAGTCGGACGTATGGAGTTTCTTTGTTATTTGTGTTCAAGGCAGCAATAAAAAGAAAAATGGGGAAGAAAAAGTTAATAAATTTGAGGAAGTACCAGTAAAAATAAAATCTGAAGAATATCTGGAAGATGAGCCGGAGGACAGTTCAGCCGTTCAGTATTTGAACGATGATATTTTCATTAATAGAACCCCCGGAGAATTTGCAGATGAAAACTTCAATGAGTCTGCAGATGAATTTCAAGAACAACCAATTGAAGATAAAGACCTGCCAGTTGATGATTTTGAAGAAATTACAGATGAAGAAACAACACCTTTAAATAAAGGTGTTGACGTTGGAGAAGAAGTTTTTGAGGGAAGCACTTCTGGAAAGGAGGTGCCCGGTGAATATTAAAATTAGGCTTGATTTATACTTTTCATTTTTAAATATTTTCATTTTGTTGTTTGTTTTGGGGTTTGTCGCAGGTTGTTCTTCGGCAGATGGTGATATGTCAAATAATTATAATAACCAGGAAAAGGAGTGTGTTACAGATAATGAATGTATTGATCCTGGTGAAATATGCGGACCTGAAAACAGATGTCTTATGCAGTTGGATCCCTTGGAAATACCTATTGGAGTTGAGCTTTACGATCAAAGGACAGGAAGCAGCAACAGAGGTAATTTGCTGACTGATTTCGGCCCGCTTGATCTTGAAGTAGCCGCAGACGGGAAAATTCATCTGGTACTTCCGGAGCCCTATACAGTTTCAGGCAAAGTGACAACTACCCAAGGTATAGTAGATTCAACACTCATTACATATCGTCTCAGTTCAATTCCTGGCAAGGATGTTGTTTCTCAAACTATTCCTCTTGGTGCTATCAACTCAGATCCCGGAGTTGATTATTCTATCCAGTTTTGCAAACATGATGATTATTATTTACAACTGATTCCCGATCCTGTGGTGGATTATGCCTCTGTCCTCAAGCATTTCGATGGTCAGGGTAATGAAACCATAGATTTTGAACTGGGCGAGGTTAATTATAAGGTTCAGGGAAAAATAGTAAATGACAATGATGTTCCTTTAAATGGAGCCCAGGTATTTATCTTTGATTTTCAAACCGGTGCAGCCAGTACTATTACCCAGACAACTGCCGACAGTAGTGGTTTTTTTGAAGTTCAATTCACTAATATTCCTTCAACTCTCTCTGTTTTTGTGGGACCCAGCGAGGCTGTTTCCAGTATTCCATCCGTACGCTTTGATATTGACAACAGTGAGCTTGTAAGCGGCAGCATCAATCGGGACGGAATCATGGTTTATGACACTGGCAAATTGCACCTTCCTGCTCTTCCCGGTCCAATTATGTTTGGAACCACTATCTATGGACGGGATCATTCCGGCTCTGTACAGGCTGTTTCCGGAGCATCTGTTTCGTTTACCACCGAAGTGGGAGGAGGGAGCAAAGACGATGGAGTTTTTGGAGTCAAAGGCACTACAGATGCCAATGGTGAAGTAATGGTAGAAGTTATTCCCGGTGACAACGAGCAGGGCAGAATCTATGAAGTAGAGGTAACAACTCCTAAAGATTCTCCTTTTTCGTCCATTAATAAAGATATTGAAGTGGGTTTTTTAAGCGGATTTGGTGAATCCATTGAGCTGGAAAACAGAATATCTTTTGCCGGGCAAGTGACTGATCCATCAGGGAATCCACTTGCCGGAATTACAGTTGAAGCTTTATTTTCCAATGATGAAGAGCTTAATCCTGTCGCAAGTCTGGATTCGATCTATCAAAATTCCGAGCAGACAGATTCCCAGGGATGGTTTTCCATGTTGCTCGATCCCGGTTATTACGACTTTTTTGTTCAATTTTTCAATACCGGTTTCTGGGCAAATTATCTTTTTCAAAATCAACTTATCTCCGGTGATGAAGTTGCCAATACCTTTGTGTTTACTGCTCCTGATGCCGGCTTGGTAAGATTTGTTGTTGAAGATGAACAGGGAAATCCGGTGCCTGAGATAATGCTTAAATCTTATCAGGTATCAGAACAATGCCCTTTGACAGGTGACTGTGCTTATCCTTCCAGGTTGCTTTCCAGCGGCAAAACCAATTCAAAAGGTGAAATAACCTTGATTGTCCCCATCCTTTAAATTTCTGCATTCTGAGATATTTACCACATGGTAAAGTTGGCACCGAGATTAACTCGCCATCCCTTAAGATTGTCATAATCTTCCACAGGAAAAGAGTAACCCCCTGAAAGGGTGACAAAAAAGTTGCGATCGACCCAAAGGTGAATTCCGAAAGTGGGAGTTATGTGAAAAACGCCGCCAATTTCTTTGGTGCAGTTGTCGATGGAGTCGGGAGAACAATTGCCAGCTATTTTGCGGTTGGAATAACTGCCACCCAATTCAAGGCCGAAAAAAGGAATGAGAAAGTTGCGTTTAGGAAAGCGTTCGAAGGAAAGATCTACTCCACCGGCCCAATAAATAAGATCAGCGACTTCGGTTTCTGTTGATTGCATTATGTCGAGTTTGAAATAAACTCGTCCATGGCTGGGACCTCGTTTATTATTGCGATGAGTCCAGGAGATAAACACATAGTTAATGGAGATACCGTTGTATATTCCCAGTTCTTCGCTATTTGCCGGGATGTAACCGGTGTAACTCAGCCCCGGTAGAAAGTATGCTTCCCACTTCTCTTGTACTATCAATTCTATATTTTTGGATGCTGTTTTTTCACCATCACTGACAGTAAAGGTAAGAATGTGTTTGCCTACCTGATAGGATGTGGGGCTCCAGACAAGTTGCCGTGTGGTTTCATTGAAGACTGCTCCTCGGGGAAGTCCGCTAATTTCCCATTGGTAGTTGGTGTTGTAATTGTTGATTGTCAGTTTGAATTTTTTACCTACTTTGAGGTGTTTTTTGTCACGAATACTGTAATTGCGTCTCAATAAATACTGGGGCGTGTATCTTTTACGATTGTTGCTTTTGTTATTATTGTGATTGCAGATGTTTTTGGCAAAGCACCACTTCTTCATTTTTTTGTAGTTTCGATAGGGTGAAAGACAGTGGGATGGACAGTAAAAGCGTCGATGGCTTTTGTATTTTTGAGAAGAGCGTCTGTCGTGATTGCGGCAAAATGACTGGGAATGGCACCATTGGGACATTTTTGTATAGTTTTGAGGTGAATAACAATAATAGGGACAAGCGGGAGGTGTTTTCTGCTTTTTCTGTTTCCTGGCAAAAGCAGGAAACAGATTAATATAAACTGATGCAAATAAACCTAGAAAAAATATAGGGGAGAGTTTCATTTTTGTTCTCCTGTTGTTTTCTGTTACCAGATAGTTCCCGCTCAAAAAGGACGGTTATCGACTGAATACGGAATTTGAACTGATCTGCTTTGTCATAACTGCTTGATATAGTGGCAACTATGTCTTCGCAATTACTCCGCGCATCTGAGGCAAATTTCTTCACCAGGCCAATAACCCCACTTCTGGGATGGAAACTACTTAGCCAGAAACCTCGATTCTGGGACGGGAATCAGGTAAGTAATATGTATTATAATCCAAAGTATTTTAACATGTGTGCAGAGTATTTTACAGAGAATTTATTTGAAAAGTAAGCGTCAAAGCACAGGCATAACCCAGGGGCTGATATTTGTGGTATAATTGTGGTTTTCCCCATTTTTAGATTTTTGTTGAAGTTTAATTTTCTAAA
>JAWLEA010000139.1:0-8871 GCA_041686345.1 Polyangia bacterium
TTTGTCGCGAGCAGGCAAATTTTTGATATCCTTGGAAGTTGCTCCCAGCAGTTTCAACTTTTGGGAAGCCATGCTCAGCGCAATGGAAGCTTTGTCGAACTTTTCCTTTTCCTGAAGATAAGCCAGGCGAGAACTGATTTTCTTTTTGTAGAGTTTTTTCTCCATTTTGAGACGGTTCCAGGCAAAGGATTTTTTCTGATACAAATTGATGTATTCCAGTTGGGCTTCTCCCATTTCCTTGCTGTTCAACTCCATGAGAGCATCATCTTTTTTTACTTTTTCTCCCAGTTCTTTGTGGATTTTGAGAACCAGACCCGAAACTTTGGTAACTACAGAAGTGACATTGTTCTTGTTGGCTCGAATACTGCCCTGAAGTTGCACTGATTCTCTGATTATTCCTTGGCCCACAGGTTGGGATTTGAATTGACCGATCTCCACAGCTTTTTTGGAGAGCACCAGAAATTCGGGTTTGGATTTTTTCTGGTTGCTGCTTGATTCTTCAGATGAACAGCCCATAAGGGAAGATGTGAGGAAAATAATTGCAATAAAACAGGTATTATTAAATTTAAGCATGAGTTTTTCCTTGCTAGTTCCCATCCCAGACGATGACATCCCTTTTTGGGACGGGAACTTGCTAGTTGGCACTATGTATTGAAACCAGTAATATCCATTTTTGGGATGGGAACTAGTATGTGGCATCCAGGCAGTGGTTGATTGTGGCCGTTTCAGCCGGTACAGGTTCTGTTTGACCAAGAAAAGAAAGGATAATAAAAGCTTGGGTGTATTTGTTGAGTACCTGGTTAAATTGCTGGTTAACCTGGTTCATCATTCTTTCAGAATCGAGAACTTCCAGGTAGGATAATTTGCCCAGTTGATAACCTTCCTGGATCTTTTCAAAGTTTTTCTTGGCGTTGGGAATGAATTTATCATGAAATTCGAAAACCTGATCATGAAGATTTTTGAATTTCAGATAATTTACTTTGAGATCTTTAAACAGTTGCATAATCAGAGCCGGTTTTTTGTATTGATTTAATTTTAACAGTATTTTTGCTTTTTTGCGTTGGGCTTCACCTTTGCTGAAGATTTTAATGGGTACAGAAAAACCCACCACTGTTCCCACATCCCTTTCGTCGTTGTAATACCTGATTCCGGCTTTGAGGGTTATGTCGGGAACCAATAGAGATTCGGCCAACTCCAATTCCCTTTTTTGCAGATTATTGTCAGCTTTGATCAGTTTCAGAGAAGGATGCTTTTTAAGTTGTGCACTCAGTTGCTCAAAGGGCTTTATCTTTTTATGAATTGAAAAACAAGTTGACATGGATTTGTAGTTGAATTCCTTTTGACCCAACAAAGCTGCCAATTGAGCTTTTTGCTGCTTGAGACTGTTTTGATTGTTTTGCCAGGTTATTTTTTTGAGTCCGAAATCAAGATCGAATTTATCGAGTTGCAGAGGAGAGAGTTTGGCGGCTTTGACTTTGTTGGCAAAAATATTTCTGATATTTTTGTGAATCTTCAGAATCTTCCGATCGAGACCAACCTGATGCAGCCAAAATACAGTATCATAATATTGCAGGGCGATTTTAAGCAGTATTCTTCGTTTTTTCAGTTGAAAACGCAGTATTTCTTTTTTGCGGGCAGCACTGACTTTAGCCAGTCTGGCCTGTTTTTTACCTCCCAGTTCGAAAACCTGAGAAATTCCCAAAGTAGCCTGAGCCTGATTGACTGCTTTTCTCTGCCCGCTTCCCAACACGTCCTCAACCTCAAAATCTATCTCGGGATTGTGCAGTTGAAGAGCTCGGAGTTTTTCAGCCTCAAACAGGCGCAGGGAATATTTGAATTGAGCAAGCTCCGGATTGTTGAGCAGAGCAGTTTTGAAAGCTGCTTTCAAAGATAAAGTCCCTTTGTTCTTTGAGGAGTTGGAATTTTCCAGAGATTTCAATTCAGGCTGGGATGGATTAACTGCAATTGTATCTGAAAAGGTAGAAGTATCCTTTTGATTACAGGAAAGAAAAATAAAAAGTTGTAAAATAAGTAAAAAAGAATTTTTCACGATTAGATATTCCTCAGGCAGTTAAGCCTTGAAACCCGGAAGGTAATATTGAAAACAGTCTGGATAAAACTGAAATGTTGAAAATTGGCATTCTTGACAGTAGTTTTCCAGCAGATGCGATTAAATTTATCCACAAAATTGACAATGTAAAGAGAGTGTATTTTTTGTAATAAGATAATATTGACAAAATTACAACAATAAGGGATAGAATTACAGATAAACTCGTGTTTAAAAAGTTGGATTAAACTTGAGATTTTAAAGGTTAATTTTTTGAGCAAAGTTTTTTGCCAACAGTTTTTATAAACTTTAACACATTTCCTGTTTTGGGAACTATTAGAGGATTAAGTCATGAAGAAATTATTAACATTAACATTAATCAGTTTTACCGCTTTTGCCGCCTGCAGCAAATCCCAAAAAGTCAATGAGCCAGAAAAAACTACTCCCAAAAAAGCTGCAACTCCTGTCAAAGATGGTTTTCAGGGTATTTACGTCGTCAGGGAATTCAAAGGAGACAACTCGGTAATGCCGGTTAATTTGACCGGACTCACCTTTGAAAGAAAAGGCGATTCTTATGTTATCCACCTTTCCAATGTAGATGCTGAGGCCAAAACCTCGGAAAAAATGGAAATTCTTCCCTTCACCTGGGAAGATGAAACTTTCAAAATTGACTTCAGATCAAAACAGGGGATGGTTTTAAAATCCTGCCCCAAAGGCCTTAGAGGAACTTTGGACGGCAAGGATATTCTCCTCGAAAAAATCAAATAATTTTCCACTCCTATTGAAACTGAAGAAATAGTCCAAAGAAAACAAGAGGTTCTAGCTTGCTAATTTTTAATTTTGGTGACAAATAACTTTAGCCAGCAAAACAAATAATCTTTTTGGCAAATCAGTGGTGGAATTTTACACCGTCATCAAAACAGCATATTTTGAAAAGTGAGTAAAAAAAAGGGGTTAGAGAGTTTTTTAACTGAAACTGAGATTTAAAAATAAAAGATCCGGAAGGGGGTTAGGGAATTTTTTGGAGGAGTTGTTTTTTCAGGTTTTGGTGGTTGGTGGTTTCAGGTTTGAAGTTTTGGAGGAGTGCTTTTTTTTGGGAGTGGGAGTGGGGGAGGGGACCGGAGTAGATTGCCAGGAGGTAGTTTTGCAGGAGTTTTTTGCGGGAAAGGCGGGAGAGGGTGGTGTTTTTGAAGGTTCTGCCCATTTTGAGAGCTGGAAGATCGATGAATTCTTTTTCGGTGAGGGGAGTTGCCAGTTCTTTGGGGGTGAAGGGATGGAAGGTGGTGTGGGGACAGGAACTGACGCAATTTTCGCAGCCGAAAAATCGCCCGGAGAAAGCTTGATGAAGGTGGGCGGGGGGAAGAGATCTGAATTCGGTGGTGTGGGCAGAAAGGCAGAGATTTGTATTGACGGTTCTGTCGGGGTTGATGGCACCGGTGGGGCAATTGTCGAGGCAGAGGGAGCAGTTGCCACATTGGTCCGGGATAATTTGATTTTGGGGTTGAACTTTGAGGTTGGTGAGGATTTCCCCCAAAAACACGTTGGGTCCGTGGTTGGGAACGATGAGATTGCCACTTTTGCCTATCCAGCCCAGACCCGCCAGATGGGCCAGATATCTTTCGGGCAGGGGAGCCGAGTCAACTGCTACTTTGGATTGTGCCGGAAAATCAGAGGTGATAAATTCGGCAATTTTGGTGAGTTTGTTGCGAAGAATCAGGTGGTAATCAGTGCCTCTGGCGTATCCGGCAATAAAGGGCGGTTGTTGAACCCCCGGGAAAACTTTGTAAGGATAGGCCAGAACCATGATCGATTCAACTTGGGGGAAAACATTGGCGAAAGATTGTTTTAAAGGGAGGTGACGGACAAGATATTCCATTTCGCCCTGGCAGCCACGGTTCAGCCAGTTTTGACAAAAGGAGATAAATTCAGGTTCCGCAGTTTTGAGATTGAGCCAGCCTGTTGCGACAAATCCCAGAGTTTTGGCGTAATTTTCGATTTTAAGCAAGTTCGGGGTAGTTGGGATATTGTTCATTTGGCTGGTAGATTCCAAGAGTCAAAGGTTATTGTTTCTCGAGCTTCATTACCATATTTGTCAGTGAGGCAAAGGAGCAATTTTGTTGAAGAAGCCTGTTTTTTTGCGGGAACTTCGAATTTGACAGTTTTTTTGTCAGAACCAGAAATTGAGATGAATTCAGGAAAAATGGTGTTAGGATCGGTTGCTGGTTGATTTTGAAAGAGTTGCAGCTTCCTGCCAGTTTTTTTTACCTTATTTTTGGTGGGAATAATCAGTTTTACAACTTCTTTCTGATCGGATTCCTGTTCGAATCGGGAAGAAATTGAGATAAACTCCGGATAATCATCAACGGAAATGGTTTGAGGTTGCAAAAGTTGAAAATTGCTTATTTCCAGATTGAAATTCTGGTTGTTCAAAATAAAATTTCGGGAATATACAGGTGGAAAATTGATTTTGTTGAGATTATCCCGGAGTAGATCATTATAATTGACTGGATCTGTCTGGCTGAGATTGTTGAAAATAAAGGCTGGAATTTCTATTATCGTGATAATTTTGTGGTGAAGATAAAACCTGTTTTGTTGTAATTTGTTGCACCAGGCAGGAACAACAAATAAAATTCTATTACCCTGAAATTTAAAAAGTTTTTGAGCAATAGCTTTTTCAGTAAAATTTTGCATTTGATCAGGTGGCCAAATATAGCCGCTGTAGTCATTGGTTGAAAAATAGCCATCGTCGGGGTCTGAAAATTTGCAATTTTTGTTTTGAGTGAGAAAACTGACAAGTGCTGGGGCCAAGTTGAGGTAATGCTCGGTTTGGGGAAGATTATCTGCCGGGATTCCACGGAGTTCCGCAAATTGGGGAATTTCAAGGGAAGAAGGATTCGAGATTGTCTTACGGGGCTGAACAAATGAAATCAGGAATTTGATCTGGTTGATGGTGATAGTACCAGTGCCGGCTTTTTGCGATTTATCCGGGGAAAGCTGGAATTCCTGCAATTGCAGTTTTTCCTGGGGACAGCACAGGGAGAAGGTTTCTTCTTTTTTTTTGATTTTCAGATGGTTTTCCAGAAAAGCGGCCAGGGATTTCAAAAAAAGATCATTGATGATCAATTCGCCTTTGCGCGCTTTGTCATAAACAAGAAAAAGTCCACGGGATTTGGACAGTGAATGTTGGTTGAAATCGCTGATACGCTGGTGTTCTCTTCTTTTGTCAATTTTGGTGGAACCGATTTGATCGGTCAGGTTGAAAAGTCGTTTTTTGATGGTTTTGAGGCTGAGTTTGCTTTGATCCATTCCGATCCAGCGACGTTGCAATTTGTGGGCAACAGCCAAGGTAGTTCCCGAGCCGGCAAAAGCATCAAGCACGATATCACCCGGTTGGGAGGAAGCTTTGATGATACGTTCGAGCAATTTTTCCGGTTTTTGGGTAGGATAACTGCTGGTGATCTTCCTTTGGGGATCGTGTTGTTGCAGATGGGGAATGTCATTCCAGACATCATCGGGAATTTGCTGAAAATCAGCATAGTATTTGTAAGTTTTGCCATTTGACTTGATGGACCAGAAAGTTCTGCCCTGAGCATCAATTTCTTTTTTGAGATTATTTTTCTTGGCATGACCCCGGGGTACAGCAACAGCATCGCCATAAAAAGGGGTTTTAGTTGATTTTACATAATAAAAAATTGAGGCATGTTTGCGGGCGAAGAAATTTCTGGTTCTGCCACCACTTTGAAAATGCCAGATAATCTCATTTTTGAAATTGTCGGCTCCAAAGATGAGATCTAGGAGCAATTTGACGTAATGAGAGTATTTCCAGTCTATGTGTACATAAATGGCACCATTTTCAGCCAATATCTGGTGAAGAAGAGTAAGGCGGCAAGCCATGAATTCCAGAAATCTGCTGCCGGTGACTTTGTCGGAATAGGCTCTGGTTTGAAGTTGGGCAAAATTCTTGTTGGTGGCAAAGGGGGGATCAATATATATGAGTTTGATCCGGTTACTGGTTTGGAAAAGATCCCGGGTTAATTGATCTTGCCGAAGGGCTGAGAGAATTGCCAAATTGTCACCTCGACCCAGAAGATTCAGCCCGGCAGGATATGGTTCGGAAGCAGATTTGGTGAGTTCGGACGAGAAAAAACGGATAGTTTTCAAATTAACTTCACCCTGATCCCGGCAAATTTCCCCACTGATAATTTTGTTGAGTAGCTGGGTAGTTAAAATACTCATTGTAATGATTGGCTTTCCGAAATAAATAGTACCCATCCCAAACAGGAAGGTCATTGTCTGGCGACGGAAATTGAATTAATCAGCTTTGTCATAACTTCTTGAAATAGTATCAACTATGTCTGCGCAGTTATTCCGCGCATCTCAATCCAATTTCTTCCCCAGCCAAAAACCCCCATTCTGGGATGGGAACTAACTGTAACCGGGATATTCCGATCCCGGTTTTGAAGGAAAAAAACTGTTTGAGTTGAGAATATTACTTGATAAGGTTGTATCTGTCCAATATTCTGATTCTTAGTCGTAGCTTAAATCGATAGATTTTTGTTGAATAAATTTTCATTAGTGATACTTAAAATCATGTCCGGATTTTATTGCAATCAAAAAAACATTTTTATTTCAAGTCCGGAATTGAATAGATATCATATTTGAACAGGAGCTTTCTGATGAAGCGTACTTTTATATTGGTTATCTTTATATTATCTGCCTTTATGCTTGTTTTCAGCTGCAAAAGAGATACCAGTGTTGAATCTCTGGAAAAAAGCCGAGAAAAACTCTGTCAGACAATAAAAAAGAATGCCAATCAAGAAAAATTTGCCCTGGTTCAGCCTCCGGCTTTGAACGGGGTCAAATTAAACTACAATAAATTTGACCAAATAGATTTTTCCCCTGAAATTAACCTGGTTGGAGGGATCAGCCTGAGAGCCCTTGATAAATTGGGTTTTTTCAAGATTCTCAATCAAACTATCCCCAACTGGTTCAAACTGCAGATGGGAATGACTCTTTTAAATCTCAATCCCGGTTCCGATCTTGAAACTATTCAATGGGGGGTCAAGTTTGAAGATTCTTCAAAAATTCCTGATACCCTGCAGCTTTTTCTTACGGGAAATTTTGATACTTCAGCTATTTTCGACAAAGTTGATGTAATCAAAAAGCGTCTGACTGATCCTGCTCTGGTTCTGAAAAAAGACAATAAAAACAAATTATCCATAAAATACCAACAGGAACAGATTCTGGTTTCACCGGTAAACACCAATATTCTGAAGATGGAAAGAAAAGGGAGTTCCACCTCAGGGTTAAAAGCCAAGGCGGCTTACAAACACATGAAAAAGCACATTCCTGATAATACGACTTTCTGGTTCATGGGAACTTCAGATCCGGGCAAGCTCGGTAATTTTCCCAAGGTAGTTCGGGGAGTATCCGAAAAAATTGAATATTATTCAGGTTATATTAATACCAATGGCAAGAAGGAAGCTGAAGTTCAAATAAGAATTCGTTTCAAGAATGCAAATACAGCCGTTCGAACCAAAGAATTGCTGAAGCTTGGCTTTTCCAAGGCCATGGACAAGCTTGGTCCGAGGATCAACAAATCCTTCAACGGTGCAACGGAAAAAACAGTTGTAAGTCGTGGTCCTCTGGTCAGAGTCGTTTTTTCTCTGGATAAATATCAAGTTGTCTATTTACTTTCCCGATTAAAGAACTATCTTCGTAAAAAGAGACACTGGATCAGAAGAAACAATTCTGTTATAAACAGCCCTCCAAAGTTGGGCGAAGGCTCAGAAAAGAGTTCCGACCGGCAGGATTCAACTGCTGTTATACCCCAACCCGGCAGAGATAAGCCCAGACAACCGGTTGCAAAACCCGTAAAACCTGCCGGTGCAATCATGAAAAGACTTCCAGCAAATAAGGAAGTAAAAAATTAACAACAATAACCTTATTTTATTTCATTCCGGTTGCCATCCCCTTAATTTCGGGTTCAACTCATGGTTTGAAATTTCAGAACAAACCGGTTCTTGTTTTTAAAGTACAGATAGTCAGTAAAGTTGCACTTATCTGAAACAGGAACTGCCAATAGAGGAAAATTATGAATAAAAAGACCCCCCTGCAGATAGTAAAAGAAAAATTCGGTTCCAAGGAAAAACTTATTGAACAAGTTATTGAGCTCATTTCTGAAAGTAAGGAACAAGCAAAAGAACTTGAGTACAACTTGACCAAAAGTACCAACAAAAAATTATTGAGACTTCACAAGGTCGGCAACAGAATTAAAGAAGAATTCGGTTCCAAGGAAGAATTGGTGGACAAAATTGTTGAGCTCAAGGGAATGGTGAAAGATAAAGTTTACAGGGAATCTCTCATGAAAAAATCCCTGCCAAAATTGCTGGACAATTATAATATTCTCAATAAAAAGAAGTAAGTTTCCCGGTATAACCAAAATTTCAAGATCAGATTGTGAACAGACTTGCAGGGTTTGGTTTTTACTCTTTACCTGATCTCCTGCCGGTCAAAATCACAATTACGGTGTTGAAACTTCAATATCAGGTTTTGAATTTGTGTTTTTTTTAATATTTGCAAACAACAGGCACAATTATGACCAAAGACAAATTTTCCATCAACAGTATTCCACGCATTCTGCACAATAAATTAAAATCTGATTTTCTTGCAGCAGCTGTAGTTTTACTTGTTTCCGGCCTTCTTTTCATGCTTATTCTCAAAATTCTCATAACAGTTTTTCCGGCCGGTTGAAGGCTGCTTGCCTGAATTTACATCTGGAAGCCCACATTAGAAATTATTTATGGAAGATGAAATAAAACTTC
>JAWLEA010000019.1:0-36021 GCA_041686345.1 Polyangia bacterium
GTTGACACTATATCAAGAAGTTATGACAAAACTGATGAGATAAAATTCCGCGTTCAGGTGATGACCTTCCTTTTTGGGATGGGAACTACCGAACAAAACAGAAAAGATTCGGTGTGCTTACTGATTGACCCTTTCAAACAAAAAAACAATAACTCTGAAATTGAGAGAGTATTTTTACGATAAACTCTGTTATATCCAAATCCACTTTTAAAATTAATCCTCAATTCTTCCTGAATAAATGTTATAAACGATACCTGCCAGAAATTTAGAATTATCCTGGACTAATTTTCCTTAAAAATAAATTTAACCCCAAAATGGATTAAGGTTTCATGTTTAAAAAGTTGAAAACCATCAAAAAAGCACGTGAAAATATGAAAAAAGCCCGCTCCTATCTGGAATGGCTGCTGGCTGCCACAACCATTGACACAATTGAGGGAACTTCCCGGTGGATTAAAGATGATTACTCCCCCTTTTATGAAGTTGAAGAACTTAAAACCGCCATAGTAAAATTAAAAAATCTACAACAACCTGAAAAAGCTGGAGAATTAATCAAATTTCTGGAACAGGTACTTTATCGACATCATCATGATGTTATTAATCCTCAACTTTACAGTTGTACCCGTTCCGGAGAAAGCAAGATTCTGCCTCGTAATTTTCTGCAGGAAACTGCCAATTCCTTGAATTTTCTTTGCGATACTCCTCTGCCCGGAATTTCAACTGAATTAAAACTGAAAAAATTCAGAAAGTATTACAAAACCTTCGGACGTTCGGCCTTGATGCTCAGCGGAGGAGCTACCATGGGCATCTATCACCTCGGAGTGGTAAAAGCCCTGTTTGAGACGAATCTCCTGCCTAAAATCATTGCCGGAAGTTCCATGGGAGCAATCGTAGCTGCCGGTCTGTGCTCCCGCACCAAAAGGGAAACCCGGCAATTTTTCAACAATCCCGAAAAAATTCAGCGCCGGGGACTTAATTACAAAGGTTTTTTCCAGATATTAAAAGAAAAATCCCTGTTTGATCAAAAAAAGCTTTTAACCCACATTCTGGCCAATATTGAGGGAGATTATACCTTCAAAGAAGCTTGGGAAAAATCAGGTTATAATTTAAACATCTCGGTTTCTCCCACTCGTACCAGACAAAAACCCAAAATACTCAATCATTTGTCCACGCCTGATTTGCTGATTTCCCAGGCAACTCTTGCTTCCTGTGCCATGCCCTTTCTTTTCAAACCTATCCAGTTGAAATATCGCAGTAAAAATGGTGAAATCAAGCCCTATCTCCCTTCGGAACGCTGGGTAGATGGAACTTTAGGCGGAGATCTGCCCATGGCCAGAGTCAGCAGACTCCACAATGCCAACCATTTTATCGTATCTCAGACCAATCCTCATATTTATCCTTTTTTTCCCAAAAGCGAATCTCCCGGTTTCCTGTATCTGGGAGTTGATCTGGCCGGATCACTGCTGCGCAATCAGGCTCGTTCCCTGATTGAAATTCTGCGCAAATACCCCAGACGTAAAAGAACCCGCAGTACTTATCTCGACCAGCTTCACTCTCTGACATCCCAGCCATATTCTGGAGATATAAATATCCACCCTCATATTGAACCAGCAATGATCACCCGACTTGTTTCCAATCCAACCAAAAAAGAAATACACAAATATATTCACGAAGGAGAACGCTTTACTTGGCCCAAAATTGCCATAATTCGCGATCAGACCTTAATCGCTCGTACCTTCGAATCCTGCATAAAACGACTGGAAAACAAATTGAAAAATTCCCAGGTAACCAAAAATTGATGTAACTGCCATCTGATTGTTGCAGTACATAAACTCAAGAAAATAGTTGGTAAAACCGGAGGGCTTTAGTTAAGATATTTTTCATGGGTTTTTACAAGATATCTCAAAACAGGCTGAAAAATTATCTGAATTTACTCAAATCTCTTTTTTCTGGGTATGGTTTAAGCACATTTTATCCCGACCTGTTCAAAATTAGAAATGCCTTGGAACTGTGGGCTCCGGAGCTTAACCCGAAAGTAAACAGTTATTTGGAAATAAGCTCTGAAAGCGGATTACCGTCTGAGGGAGCTTATACCAGACTTAAAAATGAAAAAAAACTATACCTGGAAGAATTGCAGCGGGGAAAATTATCCACTAAAAGAAAAAATCATCCTTATTATGAAAAATTATTGGCAACCCCCTTCCCTGTTCGTCTTTCTCTTGATTTAAAACTCTCCCGTCTCAGTGAAAATAAAAAAAATTCATCCCTGAGAATAGTCCTGGACAGATTCGAAATCGCCAGGGGACAATTAACCCGATATACTATAGATCTACTCAATAAAAACACTTTTTGGCAAAAACCGTATTTTGAACTGAAAGATAATTTTGTCAGATATTCGGAAAATTTCAGAAATCAGATAGTTCAAAGCTGTCAGAATGAATCGGAATTGGCATTTTTATCCCTGCTCAAACTGGAAAAGTGTACTATTGATTCCATTAAAATGGGAAGCGTGGGTCCCCTCTGGCATCAGGGAAATCATAATCCTCTGCTGCAAAGTATTTTTCAAAAATACCCGGATACCTTTATTTTAAATCTTCCCTCCAGTGCCATGACCAGAGCATTGCAAAAAGACAGGAATCTCGATCCTTTTTCTGCTTCCTTCAAGGAGCAATTGACGCCAAATTCCAGAGAAGAACTGGCAGCCTGGGAAAAAGAATATGGATTGAGTGTTTTCAAAGAAAGAAGAATTATTATCCATGGCAGCAATAAGGTTAAAATTAAAAATATCCTCAGGGAATTATACCCGAAGCTTCTGATCAGATACACTCCGGATTTGCTCTGAAAACATATTTGACAAAAGGAAAAATTTAAAATGAACAACACCATCAAGATAGCCCCGGAAAATATTGAACCCCTGCTTGATGAAATCAGGGAACTAATAAAACAGTCTGATTTCCTTCTCTTTTTGCGAAATCACGATGACTCGCCTTACGGGTTGGGAATCAACTCTAATAAAATCCTGAAAATTCTTGAAAAAGTCATTGGTGTTTACCAGATAGCCAAATCCCTTTTGACCGAAAAATATAAAGATAATCAGGTGGAAGAAAAAGTTATTAATCTGGTCTGTGTTCATCTGGTTTCAAACTTGGCTTTTACTTTTCTTAACGAATTCACCGATTACAAAGTCAGAACCATTAACCATTTTCATCTCAAAGAAATAAAGCAACTGGTTTTAAATGAAAAATTCAACAGTCAAAAACTACTGGCAGACCTTGCAATTTATGTCAAAAAGAAATCGAAACCCGATCTTGACGGAATCAGCATGACGGCTTGTGCCTATTTCAAATTGATGCGGCGATCCCTCGAAAAAATTGCACTTGATCTGCGTTTTGCCACCCAGTTGAATTTACTTAAAGAAACAGATTTTAAAGTTTTCAATTATACGACAAAACTCATGGGAAATCTGGATAAAATACAGATAAAACAACACCTTCTACCTATTACCACTGAGCAGATCATTGGTAACAAAGAATTTGTCAACACCGGAATTAAACTTGTGGACAATCTGCTGGCTTATGATCAAACTGTTGGCAAAAATCCCAAGAACTTCAACCAGATTCTTTTTGGTCTCGGTCGTCCCGGTTGTGGTAAAACAGCTACAGCCAATGCCTTGGGCAACTATCTATTTGCCAAAGCCAAGACAATCGATCTTCCGGCAAAATTCAAGGTTATCAGACGCACCGATTGGGCCTCTTCCTATCAAAATGCTTCAGCCCAATCACTCATCGAAATTTTTACCTCAACTTTGGAAAACTTTGCCGGAGTAGTTTTCTTTTACTGGCCGGACATAGATACCGCATTTTCCTCCAGATCAGACAACAATAGCGGAAATGAAGAAAGTGACATCCTGGGAGCAGCATTCGGCCTCTTTGACGGCACTATTCTGCCTTTTAACGGACAGTGGATCCTGGTCTGTGACGCCAATTACATGCAGATGGACGAAGCCACTGTGAGCAGATTATCTCAAAATCCCCAACAGGTAAACGGACCGGAAACAGATGAAGACTTTGCCAAATTACTTCACCGGGTTCTGCTGGGAAAAGAATATGAACCTTACCTAAACCTTGATTATAAAAAGTGGAGAAAAATCGGAAAAATCTGCCAATTTTTGGAAATTTCAGGTCGAGACCTGGCAAATATTTCTCGAAAATTAATCGCTAAAATCGAAGATTTCCCTTTGAAGGAAAAATTTTTCAGTCTGGATTATCAACAAAGAAAAGAATATATCAAAGAACACCGTCAACAAATCAATTTTGATTTTATCCGTTCTCAAATTGAACAAACAAATCAATTCAAAAAAGCAGCTGAAAAACTGGAAAAGGAAGATTCAATTCAAATGATAGTCAAACGGCTTAAATTACAATATGAAGCCAGACAAAAATTGCTTGAGGAATAAGGAATTAATTTAATTTATCATGAATAAAGCCAATTCTGTTTACACTGGAGTTAAAAATTATGAAATCCTGTCCCGGGAGTTGAGGGGTAAAAATTATGGTTTTGTAAAAGAACTGGTGATCAACAGTATTGATGCCGACAGCAATCTGGTTGAAATTGATCTTTCCCGAGAAAATGATCTCTCCCGTTTGACTTTCAGAGATTATGGCAAGGGTATGAGCCAAAAAGAGATCGTTGAAAAACTTCTGAGATTTCCCGGGGGTGATAAAAAAAACAATTTTCTCAAAGTTGGCAGTATCGGGATTGGTTTTTCAAGTATTTTCAAATATTCACCACCTCTGGTTTTAATTCGCACCGGAAAATTCGGGCAATACCATGATGTCTTTTTAAAAAAAGATGGATCTTATCAGATTTTTTCTTCCCCAGAACCATTTGACGGTACTTCCATCTCGGTTTTTCTGGAAGAAAATTTGGCTGATCTGCAACCTGAAATAGAAAGGGTATTGAATAAATGGTTTTCTTTTGCTTTCATTCCGGTTTTCTTTAACAAAAAGCAGATAAATCGTCCTTTTTCCAGCAAAGGAACACTTTTTTCCATGGATTTGGATCAAGGTGGAACTTTCATTCAACTCTCCATCGCAAAATCAAAAAAAAACAGGGTTGAACTTTATAATCAAGGCATATTCTTTACTTCAGCCGATTCTCCTTTCCCCCATCTAAAACTCAAAATATCTTCACCTTACCTTGATATTCAAAATACAGATCCCGGCAATAAAAAATACCACCTTGACTTAATCCTGCAAAATATCAACCGGAACTGTGTTCCCCAGTTAAAAAATAATCTGAGTAAAAACTTGGAAAAAGTGGCGGCAACCGGCAATGATCGGAGCCAATATCGGAAACTGTTGCTTGCGTTCAAATATTTGCTGCAATCACAATTCAGCCACGATCTGTTGCAGCGAAAAATCTTTCCAACTCTGACGGGAACCTCCCGGAGTATCAGAAACCTGCTGGAAAGTGAAAGGGTTTATCTCATCAAAACAAAACCACAACCTGCAGTTGACAATTGTATTTTCCTGGATGGAAATTTGCTGAAAAAAAATCATCTGGTTGCTGTTGTAAACATGGTTCAACCTGGTTTTAACCAAAAAATAGAACAATTCAACAATCATTTTGCTGTTTTTGCAAAAACAACCTCTCTTTCAGAAATTGAAAATAATTTTCTCAATAAACTACAAGAATTTCTCAAACAACACGGAATTATTTTTGAAGAGGGAGTTTTTCTGATCGAACTGAAAAATACCCGTTTGGACTTTCCCTGGTTTATCCATAATGCCAAAGAAAATATCATCGATTTTTCCAAGCTCGGATCAAATTTATCTGATAAAAACAAAGCTCTGCTTTTACAAAAAAACAACCCCTACATAATTGATTTTCTGAAATTGGCAAAAAAAAATTTCCACCTTGCACTCCTGCTATTTTCCGGAGCTGTTTTTCTGTCAAATGACCGCTATCCTGATTTTCTGGAAAATTCTCAGACTCTCTCTGGTTTATTCTAAATCATGCAGGAGGAAAATTTTACTTTTATCTTTGATTTCACTATAATATAAGATACAATCCTCCATATTAATAAATACCATGTTTGCTCTGCAGACCACTTCTCCAAAGGAGGAAGTCATGAAAATACTTTTTTTATCGAGCTTTTTGCTGGCAGCTCTGGTGCCCGCCAAATCCACCGGTAAAGTCTGTTTCAAATGCAAAAACAATAAACCTGTTCCCTATGTCTGTGCTGAAAAAGACACTTTTACCGCCCGTAAAAATGCCCGCAAGGCCGGTTGCAATATCACCAGTTATTCAAGTACCTGCAAATGCGGAAAAACTGTCGATTACAAAACCATCGAAAACAATGAGCTGGAAGCCAAATACTTCGGTTGGCTCTAGTTTTCATCCCAGTGGTTTTTTTGGCTGAATGAGATATTTGCCTAAAATGCGCGGAATAACTGCGCAGATATCGCCACTAATATTTCAATAAGTTATAACACTTGATCAGATTAAATTCTGTCGCCAGGCGATGACCTTTCTTAATCTTCCCAAAACCAATTCCTCAAAAAAGGGCAAAATTGACCAGTCAAACTTTTTTTGCTACCAACAATTGGTGTATTATAACAAGAGCTCGTTAACTGCAGAAAATATGTTTTAATATTTTTGAAACTTTTCTATTAACTTAAAAACTACATGTGATATAAAACAGGGTATGACTGAACCTATTATCAAAATTTCCAAAGTCAATAAAAGTTATGGTACAGGCAAGGCCAGAAATCAGGTTTTATACGATATCGATCTCAATATAAAAAGTGGAGAATCGGTTTCCATTGTTGGCACCAGTGGCAGCGGCAAAACAACTTTGCTTAACATTATCGGTGGCCTTGATCGCAGATACGATGGTTCCTGTATTGTCAACAACAAACGAATTGAAAAAATGTCAGAGAAGCAACTTTCCCGTTTCAGAAATGAAACCATAGGTTTTGTTTTTCAATCCTTCAATTTGATGGAACATTTAACCTCCTGGGAAAATGTAGCCCTCTCTTCCTATTTCAAAGGTTGTAAAATCAAGGGTACAGATATTCAGAAAAGGGCAATTGAAGTTCTTGAACGGGTTGAATTAAATGATAAAATAAATGCCTACCCTCCCAACCTTTCCGGAGGTCAAAAACAAAGAGTTGCCATAGCTCGAGCTTTGTTCAATAATCCTGATATTCTGCTCTGTGATGAACCCACCGGAAATCTTGATTCTAAAACAGGCAGAAATGTAATTGAACTTTTTCACGAACTGAACATTGAAGACAAAATTACAGTTATTGTCATCACCCACGAAGAAAGAGTCTCCAAAGGCACGGATCGCAGCATTCAACTTGAAGATGGCAAAATTCAATCCATAAATACTAAAACAGCTCCGGTAAAATAAATTTATGAGTCTCACTAAATTATTAAATCTGGTAATAAAAAACATTAACAGAAATTCGAAACAGCTTATTCTGGCATCAATAGGAATTGTTATCGGTCTTTGGGCTTTCTCACTTTTTCTTTCTTTCGGTCTGGGAATTACTCAGGTTGTTGAAGGGAAGATCTTTCCCTGGGACAAAATTGAAGTTATTCCCAGGGCAACCAATCTAGCTACAAGACGCCAGGGAAATAAAGTCAATGAATTCTGTCGCCATGATGACTTTTACATTAATGACAAACCAAATGGCACCCTCAACCGGGAATTTTCACTCAAATTCAAACAACATAAACATCTCACCAATGAAATAGTAAAGCTCATCAAAAACAGACCCGAAGTAAAAACAGCCTATCCCAAAATGAAGCTTACTTTCCCGGCAATAGCCGAAGGCGGAATGGATGAATTGCATCTTTCCCACCCTCTGCGCACCGAAATTTTTGCCGATGGAATCTTTCCCGAAAATCTGGTGCAATGCAACGAAAAAGAATCAGAAAATGATCTGCAAAGAGTTCGCGGTGAAAGAGAATGTGATGTTCTCCATCCCTACAAATTTAAAAATTTCGATGAAGAAGACAAAGAACTCGGTTTCTGCAAACAGCATAATGACTGCAAACAATCTGTTTTTTGCAACCTCAAGCAACCCTCTCGAGTCTGGATCTTTCCTCTGCAGAAACCAAATACAAACCCTCATAAACACAAAAGTTATTACCACCGTTGCTATCATGCTGTTCCCGTTCTGGTTTCAACCTATCTGCTTGAATTATGGAATGGCAGCGTTGCTCCTGCCCACGGCTATCCCAAAATAAGCAAGGAAACACTGGGTACCTTTCTCGGTCTTTCCTTTGATGTTCACTTGGGACAATCCATGTTCTCCTCAAAATCAGTCAACATCAAACCCTATACCAAAAGGTTCCAACTTGTGGGAATTTCACAAAAAGCCATTCCCCTGGGAATTACCATGCCCATTTCCTATGCCAGGGAATTAAACAAGCATTTTGCCGGTAAAGACGAAGCCAAAGATGTAATTAACAAAGAAAAACATAAATTCAACACCTATTCCAGTGTTGTAGTTCATGTCAATTCCAAAAACAATATCACTACTTTTCTCGCTTATATCAACCGCCTCGGCTTTACTCAAAAAGATACCAATGCCGAAACCATAGGACTGGTTATTCTTTTTGTTACAGGTATTCTGGTCTTTATCAGTTTTGTAATTATCATCATTGCCGCCATTAATATTGCCAACACCTATTTCATGATCATTTCTGAAAGACGCAGAGAAATTGGAATTATGCGTGCCATTGGAGCAAACAGAAGCAATATTCGCTCTATCTTCATAACTGAAGCAGCCATTTTAGGTTTCATTGATGGAATTCTCGGATTGATTCTTGGGTTTTTAACCTCCAAATTTGTAGATTGGATCATCTGGAATGTAGTACCTGATTTCCCCTTCAAGCCGGCATCAGCATTTTCTTATCCCCTCTGGCTGGTTTTATCCACTGTTCTCTTTGGGGTGATCTTTTGCATGTTTGGAGCTCTCTTCCCCGCCAACCATGCTTCCAAAATCGAACCCTCCGAAGCCCTTCTGCCTAAATAGTTCCTGTTCCAAAAATGGATGTCATCGTCTGGTGACGGAATTTTACCTCATCTGCTTTGTTGTAACTGCTTGAAATAGTTGTGGCTATATCTTCACAATTACTCCGTGCATCTGAGGAAAACTTCTTCCCCAGCCAAAAACACCACTTCTGGGATGGGAACTAAATAGTTCCCCTTTAATTCAGTTGTAAACCGGAATTAAATTTTCAAATTTTACACTTCAACTGACAATTCTGACCACTGTTACTCCGTCAGCACCTTCTCCTTTTTTTCCGGGACGATAATCTACAACAAAGGGGCTTTTTTTCATCAATCTCCGCACAGCTTTTTTGAGCACTCCCGTGCCGTAACCGTGGATAATTGTACAAAATTTTTCGTTATCCAGCATGAGTTTGTCAATATAGGTTTCCACCTTTTCCAGAGCTTCTTCCCTTCTCATTCCGCGCAAATCAAGAGTATTGCTCCCTGTTACTGCTGAATTTTCAAATTCTTCTTCCAATTTTTCTTCTGAAACGGCAACATCTTTTTTTTGAGAAGGGGTGGTATTTACTTTAGCAAATGCAAGTTTTTCAGGTTTTTCTTCAAAACTCAATTTTTCAAGATCATCCGGCGATATCTGAGTAGAAAAATTGCCCAATTGAACCTCAACCTTGTTATTACTTTTGCCCAGTACCCTCACTTTCTTTTTGAGAGAGTGAGACCAGTAAATATCGTCTATTTTAATTTCAGCAAAATCAGGAATTTCCCCTCGAAAAGGCTGAAGTGAATTTTCCACCTTCTGGTTGATCTTATCAAGGGATTTTCGATATTCTTTGAGCTTTGTTTTTGATTCTGAATTGCTTTTGATCTTTTTTTCCAGTTTGCGCAGCAGTCTTTTTAATCTTACTACTTCCTGATCTATATCCTGATAGGAAGTTTTTTTGATTTTGTTCAATTCTCGTTTTTTTTGACGTACCAATTTGTCGATTTCCCTTTTATTTTCTTTGTTTTCTCTGAGCAGGTGCTTGAGTTCCTCTTCTTTGTCACTGATACTTTTTCTTTTCTGCAACAATTCTTCCAAAATGGAATCTATTTTGTTCTCATCACTACCCATCAATTTCTGTGCCCTCAAGATAATTCTTCTATCCAGGCCGAGATTTCCGGCAACTTTGATACCATCTGAAGTTCCAGGCAGACCTGTGATCAATTTATAGGTAGGCTTCAAAGAATCACTGCTGAAAGAAGCATTGGTGAATCTGTTATCAAGGGTGGCTAAAGCTTTTAATCTGGAAAAATGGGTTGTTACCAGAGTGGTAACCTGCTTATCTGCCAGAAATTCCAGAATAGACTGAGCCAGGGAACTTCCCTGAGCAGGATCTGTTCCTGCTGCCAATTCATCAAACAAAACCAGATCTCTGGGAGTACATTTGCGAATAATTGTATTTATTCTGACAATCTGAGCTGAAAAAGTACTGAGATGGGAGGAAATATTCTGTTCATCCCCTATCATGGTATAAAGATTATCAAAGAAAGGAATGACTGAATCAGGTGAAGCCGGTACATGAAGCCCCATCTGCGACATCAAAACTATGACACCCGTGGTTTTAACTGTAACTGTTTTACCACCGGCATTGGGACCGGTTATGATCATTACTTTGCCATTATCTACCAAAATATCATTGCGAACTACTTCATCACTGCTTTTCAACAGGAATGGATGGACACATTTGAGCAATTTGATTTTATTGTCACTGGAAAAACTGATGGGATTGAAATCATAAGCAACAGCCATTTTGAATGCCGCATTCCACAGATCAAAAACCAGAAGTTTCTCCTCATTGATTCTTATCTGGTCGATATCATCCAGTACTGACTCTCCCAACTGGGACAAAATGCGATATTCTTCAACCTCTATTTCAGATTCTATTTCACTTATTCTGTTGTTCAATTTTATTACAGAAGCAGGTTCGACAAAAACACTTGCTCCCGTATTGGACACTCCATGGATGACACCAGGAACTTCACTGCGAAACTCCGATTTCACCGGAATAACAAAACGTCCCTGTCTCAAGGTGTGAAATTTATCCTGTATAAAGGGCTCAATTTCTTTTTGCTCCAGAATATTATCAAGTTGAGCAGTTAATTTTTTCTGAAGAATCTGTTTGCGACTGCGCAGTCCATAAAGTTCACTGCTGGCATCATTTCTTATTTCGCCATGTTCATCAATTGTATCAGCCAGCAAAGATTCGAGATAATCAAGGGAATCCATCGGTTCTATGAATTTTGACAAAGATGAAATTTTCTCACCGGCTGTTTTTTTCTGGATATCTTTTACAATTCTCAGTTGAATTGTAATCTCATGAAGTGAATCAGCTCTGATTGTCCCTCCATGTTCAAGGCGTTCAAGCTGGTCTTCAAGTTCTGAAAAATCACTGAGAGAAATAGTAGTATTTTGATTTTTCAATTGTTTCAAATCGGAAATCAATTGAGAACGGAATTCAGCTTTTTGTCTGTCAGAGGCAAAATCTATTCTGTCAATATTTTCTTCATTACTCTCAATCTGGCAAAAACTTTTCCAGATTTTCAAGAACTCTCTCCACTCCAGATTATTAAAGGTTTTATCCAAATTTGATTTTTTCATAATTTTATTGATCCGTAAGGTGTAAATTCAACTTTATTATCTGTCTGTATCCGGCAGTAACATTTTGCTCAGTTTCATTCTTAAAAGTTCCGGCCCAGCCCAGTATTTCCCTGGCTTCAATTTTGCTCCATACTCCTGTATCGAGATTAAATTCAGCCTCCATAACTCCTCTTCCCACCAATTCCACTGTAAAACCTGATATTTTCACCCTGTTTTCCGAAGTGGAAAGAAAATTGCCATTAATTTTAGCAATATGAATATCATTTTTATGGATTACTTGTGCAACTTTGAATTCAAATTTTCTCACCATAAGAATCTTTTTACCCTTAAGATCTCTGGTGATAATATCTGAATTATTCCACTGCATGCCTTTTTTTAAAATCTTTCTGTAAGATTCAGGTGGAACAAAATGAACAAACTTGTAGAGGCTCTTGAGTAATTTGTTCAATTTAAAACGATCTCCACCTTCATATTTTATGGTTACATTACTTAAATCAGGAGAAAACAACTGGTTGGTAACTTTAATCGTTTTCAACACCTGCCCTGCATTTTTCATATTTTTTGCTTTAAGAACCGAGTTATCGGTGAAACTGTCAACCAGAAACAGTTTATCTTGGGTAAGATGTTCCCGGATCCCTGAAATATTCACTTTAAAGGAACGAATTTGCTTGGATTCTCTTCCGATAACCAGCAAATTTTCTCTGAACTCAAGCAATCCTTCCACAGCTTGTTTGCTTTGAGGCGAAGGTTGAAAGGATAATTTCTTTTTTTTGGGTTCTCGTACTTTTTTTTTGGAACATCCCCATTGAAAAGCCATAGTAAATATTACAAAAAGTACAAAATAAAAGTATTTTTCTGTTTTTAACAACATCAGTGTTTACCCTGCCTGAAACCAAGGCAGACAAAGTAAACTTCCTTGCTTTCTTTCCTTGATCCCTTCGGTTTGAAAACTTTAACTCTCCTGAAAGCTTTTCTGGCTGTTTTCAGAGTTTCATCAAAATCAACTCCCTGAAATATTTTTGCTGTCATATTTCCATTGTGGACAAGAATATCAGGAGCAAGATGCAAAATATACTGCACCAGGGCAGCACTTCTTACACAATCGGTAAAATTATTACCGATTGTATCGGGAGCCATGTCAGAAACTACAAGATTAAATTTTCTTCCTTCTTTTTTCAACAATTCTTGAAAATTAAAATCATAAAAATCTTCCTGGTAAAAGTCAAAATTGCTGGATTCCGGAAAATTTATTTTTTTCAGATCAATTGCAACCAATTTACCTGAGGTAGACAACTTTTTTAAAATATATTGAGACCAGGAACCTGGTGCACACCCCAGATCCAGAACAAAATCACCTTTGTTCAGTAATTTGTATTTTTGGTCAATTTCCATGAGTTTGTAAACTGCCCGGGAGAGATAATTTTCTTTCTTTGCTTTTTGATAATACTTATCATGTCTGTATTTGCGGTCATTGAATCTGCTGCTCATAATAAACCTGTTCTGAACTTCTCAAAATAAAAGTCAATTTGAAAACTTTTCAGAGGTGAAAGTTGGAGAATAAATTGCTACAGAAGTAATTTGCGATATTAATGAAAGGATTGCAAGGAGCATAAAATTTTATGCAGCTCTCATCCTGGGATGGAATCTGTGTAATCCCCCTTAAAATTGACAAGAAATGTTTTGTGATTTGCTGAATAACTGCGGAGGAAAAAATAGAAAAGAGGAATCAGGTCTGAACAATATAGTTCTCGTTCCAAAAAGGAAGGTCATCGTCTGAATACGAAATTTGAATTAATCAACTTTGTCGTAACTTCTTGAAATAGGGTCGACTATGTCGGCGAAGCTACTCCGTGCATCTTAATCCAACTTCAGTTACAACCAAATAACCTGTATCCTGAAGCGAAAACTTTCTGCAAAGTAATTCCGCGTATCTGGAGGTAAAACTTCTTATTCAGTCATAAAACCCCATCCTGGGATGGAAACTAGATATAAACGCGCTTTTTGCTTGTATATCTGATTACGAGATAACCGTTTTGATGTCCGGGAACACTGCCTCTTACCATAATCAGATTTTCATCTTTATCGATGGCGGCAATTTTTAGATTCTGAATGGTGACTTTTTTATTGCCCATTCTTCCGGGCATTTTTTGACCTTTGATAACGCGGGAAGGATCAAGACTGGTACCAATTGAACCACCATGTCTGAAAAATTCATGAGTACCATGGGTACTCACCGAACCACTGAAATTATATCTCTTGATAACTCCCTGAAAGCCTTTACCTTTACTGTAACCGGTAACATCGACGGGATCTCCAACCTTGAAAATATCAGAAACAGTCAGTTCTTTACCGGCTTTATAATCTTCAGGAATTTCATCAACCCTGATCTCTTTGATAAATTTCTTGGGAGTAATATCCAACTTGAGAAATTTACCAAGATCGGGTTTATTGACTCTTTGTTCCTTTTGATCGTCAAAACCTAGTTGAACTGCGGTATATCCGTGTTTATCAGATGTTTTAACATCTAATACCACGTTGGGTCCAGCTTTGATAACTGTAACCGGTATCCTGTTCCCTTTATCATCAAAAATTTGAGTCATACCAACTTTTTTTCCTAAAATTCCTTGTTTTACCATAATGATATAACCTTTCTAGTACTGAGGGAAAACTGACCAGAGGAAGCCCCACAGTGGGCTTCTTAGCCGATAATAAAACTTCAACCCCGTAAAAAAGTTGAAGATAATAAAATATGTTCGAGATGACTTGATAGAGGATTAACCCTGTCAAGTCAATAAAAAACTGTTCTTATCAAATACTTTTTTCAAAAATATTTCAAAACTATTAAATTGTGGCTTTGGGAGAATTACTCTCTGTTTTGAATTCCCAAACAGCAAAAAAATTACCCTTTTCCAAAAACAAATAATTCTTTTCCAAAATTGCGGTTGTATGGCGATAAGAGCAGTGTTAAATTCAAGGACGATATTTTTTCTCACCTGTTTTTCAGCCTCTAATTCTGGAAATCAGCAGCAAGAAAATTTAATCAACCAATCATGTTTCTTGACAACATTAATTTCCGGAGGATCTCATGTATCTTGGTGTAATTGGCGGTAGCGGTTTCTACAAAATAAAAGAATTGAAAATCAAAGATGAAAGACAAATCTGGACTCCATTCGGAAAACCTTCTTCTCCTTTGTATTTTGGTAAAATAAATGGACTGGATCTTGTTTTTCTGGCCAGACACGGCCAAGGTCATGTTGTTCCCCCCCACCAGCTCAACTATCGGGCAAACATCTGGGCTCTCAAAAGTGTCGGTGTTACTCATATTCTGTCTGTAAGCGCTGTTGGTTCCCTTAAAAAAAATATTCCTCCCGGAGATATGGTGCTGATTGATCAAATTATCGATGCTACTCGCAGGAGGCATCTCACTTTTTATGACGATCTGGCTGTACATGTCAGTCTGGCTGATCCCATCTGTATGGATTTGGCCAATATTACCGCCCATGCTGCAAAAACGCTGAAAGTAAAAATCCATCAGGGTGGAACCTATGTCTGTATTGATGGTCCCCAATTTTCCACCAGAGCTGAATCAATTATGTTTAAAAATGGAGGAGCTTCAGTCATTGGAATGACCAATGCAACAGAAGCCCGACTGGCAAGAGAGGCCGAACTGCATTTTTGCACCTTGGCTATGGTAACTGACTTTGACTGCTGGCTTGAAGAAGAAGAAAATGTCTCAGTAGCCGCAGTTGTAAAAACTATGGAACAAAACAGTCAGAATGCCGCTGCTATTCTTGCTAATCTATGCATTCAGATTTCCCAAAAAAGATTGACTCCCTCTTGCGATCATTGTTCTAACAGTCTTGATCATGCAGTGATGACCTCATTTCAAACCCTCAGCAAAAACCAGAAAGAAAAATACCAACTTCTTCTGGAAAATTATCCGGGATTTAATGATGAATAAACTGTTCATCCTTTTGTTTACCCTGATTTCAATAAGCAGTTGCAACAAATGCAATTCAAAGAAAAAGTCCAAAAATACCAATGAATTAAAACAGGCAAAGGTTCTTTTACGCCAGGGAGAATATGGCGCAGCCCTGGACAAACTGGAAAAACTCAAAGACAAGCACCATAAAAACAAAGTTTTTTGGAACACTTACGGTATGGTTTTGCGTTATAACGCTTATCTTGATCTCGATCCTTCTCTTCGCCAAAAAGAAATATCAGCCTTTAAAAAAGCTGTAAAACTAGATGTGGAATTTATTCCCGCCAGGATGAACTTGGCTGTCTCTTTATGGGAAAAAGACAATAAAAATAAAGCCATCAAACATTACCAGAAAGTTCTCGAACTCAACCCATCTCATAAAGATGCAAAAACTATTCGTAAGAGAATAAAATCGATAAATACTCAGAATTCCACCAAGGACAGTTCTGATAAAAAGAAAACCCCATGACAGGAGGAAAGATGTCTTTAGTTGTAATCGGCTCAGTAGCTTTTGATGATGTAGAAACCAGATATGGCAGAAGAAAAAAAATATTGGGAGGTTCAGCCTCTTATTTCAGTTTTGTAGCCTCCAATTTTACTCCTGTCAAAGTAGTAGCTGTGGTAGGAGATGATTTCCCTCAGGAATATATCTCCTTATTTGAAAACAGAAAAGTTGATATTAAAGGTCTGGTTCGCAAAAAAGGAAAAACTTTTTTCTGGAGAGGTAAATATTCAGATGATTTCACTTCCCGGAAAACTCTACAGACTAATCTCAATGTCTTTTCCGGTTTTAATCCACTCCTGCCAGACGTATACAAAAGTTCCCCTTTTCTGTTTCTGGCTAATATTCATCCGGCTTTGCAATTGCAGGTATTGGAAAGTATGACTGGGGATCCTTTTGTTGCTTGTGATACAATGAATCTGTGGATAAACACCGAAAAACAAAAATTGCTGGATTTAATCAAAAAAATTGATCTTCTCACCATCAACGACGAAGAAGCCAGGCTGCTCAGTGGAGAATTCAACGTCATTCGGGCCGGAAAAGCAATTCAAAAGATGGGACCTGAATATTTGGTTATCAAAAGAGGTGAATACGGTGCCATTCTCTTTTTATCCGAAACTCTTTTCTTCATTCCCGCCTTTCCTCTGCTTGATTTCAAAGACCCCACCGGAGCCGGTGATTCTTTTGCCGGTGGATTTATGGGGTATATTGCAGGACAAGGCAAGGTTAACGAAAAAATAATCAAAAAATCCATGCTTTACGCTGCTGTTTGTGCCTCTTTTTCAGTTGAAGATTTTTCCCTGGAAAGATTGCAAACTCTTTCACCTCAACAGATCAATTCCCGCTACGACAAAATGATTAATTACATAAACCCCAATTATATTTGATTCTGATTTTTTTACATTTCTGGTATTTACCGTCTCAATTGGTTTCATCTTCAATTTTGAGAACTGCAAGAAAGGCTTCTTGAGGAATTTCAACAGTACCGACCATCTTCATTCTCTTCTTGCCTTCCTTTTGTTTTTCCAAAAGCTTTCTTTTTCTTGAAATATCACCACCATAGCATTTGGCGGTTACATTTTTGCGCAAAGCTCTGACATTAACTCTGGCAATAACTCTTTTGCCGATTGCAGCTTGAATGGCTACTTCATACATTTGCCTGGGAATAAATTCTTTCATCTTGCGAATCAGAGAAAGTCCCCGCTTATAGGAACGAGAACTGTGAACGATTATGGATAAAGCATCCACCGGTTCTCCATTTACCAAAATATCAACCTTGACCAGATCTGATTTTTCATAGCCGATGGGTTCATAATCAAAGGATGCATAACCACGGGAAATACTTTTAAGTTTATCATAAAAATCGAAAACTACTTCGGCCATAGGCAATTTGTAAGTCAGAATCATGCGATTATGGCTGTGATATTGCATATCCAACTGTTCACCTCTTCTATCCTGGGCCAACTTGATTACTCCCCCTATGTGATCCTGGGGAACATGAATATCAGCCTTGATATAAGGTTCATGAATTGCTTCGATTTCCATGACATTTGGTAATTTGGAGGGATTGTCGATAAAAATTTCATCCCCATTTTTAAGTTCAATCTTGTAAGTAACTGTTGGAGCTGTAGTAATAAGATCGATATCATGCTCTCGCTCTAGACGTTCCTGAATTATTTCCATGTGAAGCATTCCAAGATATCCACATCTGAAACCGTGTCCCAGAGCCAGAGAAGTTTCCAGTTCATAGATAAGGGAAGAATCATTTAATTTTAATTTTTCCAGAGCATCTTTCAAATTATTGTAATCTTTGTTGTCAACTGGATAAAGCCCGGAAAAAACAGTAGGCTTGACTTCTTTAAATCCTGGATAGACCTCTTTATGAGGATTGTTGGCATTGGTTATGGTGTCGCCTACTTTTACCTCAGCTATGGTTTTGATATTTGAAACCATAAAACCGACTTCACCGGCAGAAAGTTCTTCAACTTCCAGAGGTTCGGGAGAGAAAACCCCCAATTTGGTAACTTCAAATTTATTGCCGGTGGAGGCAAATTTGATCATATCACCTTTTTTAATTGATCCAGCCCCAATTCTGATCAAAGCAATTACCCCCACATAGGTATCATACCAGGAATCAAAAACCAGAGCTTTCAAAGGTTCATTTCTGCGATCTTCCGGAGGAGGAACAAGCTCAATAATATGACGCAGTACTTCATCAATTCCTTTACCGGTTTTAGCACTGATCAAAGGTGCATACCCAGCTTCTATCCCGACTACATCTTCAATTTCTTCTTTAACTCTAACCGGATCGGCAGAAGGAAGATCAATCTTGTTAAGTACCGGAATAATTTCCAATTCCTGATCCACTGCCAGATAAACATTGGCCAGAGTTTGTGCTTCTACTCCCTGACTGGCATCAACAATCAAAATAGCTCCTTCGCAAGCAGCCAGTGACTTTGATACTTCATAATTGAAATCAACATGACCGGGAGTATCAATCAGATTTAAAACATAATCCTGATTTTTATAAGTATAAGGGATTTTTACACTCTGAGCCTTAATGGTGATTCCCCTTTCCCTTTCCAGATCCATTCTGTCCAAAAACTGGTCTTTCCTGTTCCGTTCTTCCAACATACCGGTCATCTCCAGTATTCTGTCAGCCAGGGTAGACTTTCCATGATCTATATGTGCGATTATGCTGAAATTTCTAATAAATTTGGGGTCCATATTTTACCTTGAATATATTCCTTTTTTCAAAAAACAAACAATTAATATCATAGCCTTTGTATTGTGAACCAGATATCATTCAACTTCAGATTGTTTGCCTGATTACCAGAAGATTGTCTGCCTGCTTCAGTAAACTATCACATGGCATCATCAGGTGGGAATCAACAGAGTATTAGTTCCTTCCCAAACAGGAAAGTCATCACCTGAATGCGGAATTTTACCTTATCAATTTTATCGTAACTGATTGAAATAATAGAGTCTATGTCTGAGAAGTTATTACGCGCATCTGAGGCAAACTTCTAATTCAGTCAATAACCCCATTCCGGGACGGGAACTATTTAAAGGGATTATTTTCCCAGTTTGTCATCAATATATTCATCATACAGATGCCAACTGTCTGAAATTTCCTTTTTGATCATCTTTTCAACTTTTTTACCAACTAGTGGAATACTTATACTGATATTGATTTTATTGATGATATCGGTTGTATCACCATTATCTTTCAAATTGACAGTACCATTGACCTTAACCTTATTTTTCCAAGAAGATAAATAATATTCCCAATTTGCAAATTTTTCCTTCAAATTCCAAGTGTATTTGTAAACATTTACTTCGGTTTTGCTTTTGTTTACGCCTTTAATTCCGCGGGCATACTCAGTACAATGGAGTTCGTAAATCAACTGCTCGTCATTTTTTTCCACTTCTTTGTATTCACAATCTACTGCATTATTAACTCTTTTGTTTCTTTCAACTTCCAATTCCGGATCCGTAAGGATAGCGAGAACCTTATCAGCGCCTACTTTAACTGTTCTGGTTTTTTCAATGGTTTGCATAGTAACTCCTTATTTTAAAACTTAAATTCAAATTGTATCCGGTCAAAATAATAATTGTTAAATAGTTCCCAGCCCTTTTGGGATGGGAACTAAATAATCAAATTATCACATTTATTTTTAATTTCCAAACAAGAACCGGTAGATAAAACTTATTTTTAATTTATCCAATTGTAAAACACGATAGCTCGACAGGGTGTGCAAATATGGACAATAATAAAAATCTTTGCACAAATAAACTATATTATTTCAATGTTTTATCTATGGCACTATCTTTGCTTTGGTTCCATGGAAATAATTGTTGAAACTATCGCTCCAGTTTGGATCGGATTTTCACTCTGGATTGTTCCCGTTCAGAATAAAGGAGAAAATAATGAGTTTGTTTATTTTGTTCAATCTGTATTTATCAACTGTCCAACTTCAAACCTGCAATTTTTATTACCATTTTCCCCTCACTATCTCCGCGGTTGACCATGACAAAAACCAAATTGCAGTATATGGTCAAGATCTGACAACAAACAATTATCTTTGGCGCAATCTTAAAATTACCGCTGCTGGAGAGAATGGCAATTTTGCAATGGGGAATAAAATCAAAAAAATTGTAATAACTTCAGACAACAAAATTTATCTTCTGCAAGGAAACAAGGTTTATCAATTTATAAATGGGTTCAAAATTGAAACTGAAATTCAGGAAGCCTGGGATATGACTAAACTCGGAAAAACCTTGTATTACCTTGGTAAAAACGGAGTAGGAAAAATAGAAAAGGATCAGAAACAGATAATTTTCAACTCCTTGTATTTGTCCAGATCTTCCAAGTTATTCGTTTCAGAAAACAAGTTATTGTTCATCAATAATCGGGGAATCTTTATCTATTCTCAAAAAAGCGATGATATCAGGAAAGTTGATGCAAGGGGAGGTAAAAAACTAAGATTTTTCAAAAACACATTTTTATTTTTAAAAGGCAATGAACTTTTTCAGCAAAATACTTCTTTACCTCTGATAAATGATATTGATGATTTCTGGGTTACTTCAGACAGGATCTGGATAAGGAAAAATCGGCAAACAGGATACTGGCAAAATGGAAATTTTATCCCTATCAGCGGAATCAGTGGCAAATCAATAAAAGTTTTTAACAATAATCTTCTTGCCACCGACTCAGGTCTTTTCCTTTGTGCCAAAAACAAAAAAGAAGTTGATCGAAAAAAACTTCAAAAAATTATGAAGTTGAGAAACCGTGTAAAAATCAAGTGTAAAATGCCGGATTTTCTTCCAGTGGTACCTACAATCGGCTGGAGTAAAAACCTAGATTATCTGATTCCGGCTGTTCAATTCAGTTTTGAACAAATCCCCCGGCTTCAATCAGGAGAAAATGGTCTTTATCTGAAAAACAGCCAGAAGATGGTAATTACTTTTACCTGGAAATTTCCCTTCAGAAGAAGAGAACCTGCTGTAATCCGAGAAAAGATGAAAATGCGGAAGGTACAATTTGAAAAAAAATTCAATAAATATCAAAGATGTCTCAAAGCAAAAAATTTGGCCAGACGCTATCGGGGAAAAGAAAAAATTCCCCTGGAAATATTGATAAAAATAGAGGAATTACTGGCGCGTTTCCAAAAAGTGAGAAAATTTCATACTTTTTCATCCTGTTAACAACACAAATTTAAAGGAGAAACCGATGTCTTCCCTCAGTAAATATTTCTTCATTTTATTAATAATAAACCAGAGTCTACCTGCAAAATTATCAGCTGGTCAAAACAGAAAAAAAATTCAAAAGAAATCTGAAAAAAAATTCAAAACAGCCTCCAGGCTTTGTGCTGTTTATCACCTTTCCAGTCGCTATTGTTATCCCAAAAGGATAAAAATTCCCAAATTTTCTAAATTTAGTAAAAAAGTCAAAACAGCCCAAAACCATGTTTTTCATAACTTCAATTCACTAAAAACTTCATTGAGGTTTTCATCCTTATTACCTGATATATCAATAAACTGGGGCAGATATGATGATACTGACAGAAGTTTGAGTGCCGCTCCGGGACAGGAAAACTACTGGGATGAAAACAATGGGATCAGACAAGTTTTTCAAATTAGAGCAAAATGGGATCTCAAACGCTTGCTATTTGATCGTAATGATATTATTATATTAAAAGAAAAAAGAAAGAATTTTGAAATTGTCCAAAAAAAGATTACACTCTGCAGGCGTACTTTTTTCAGATGGAAAAAGTTGCTTCTAATTTATATGATGAATCCATCTCTCAGGCTTCTTATTGAACTTGAAGAACGGGAAGCTGTACTTGACAGACTTTCTGCCGGAGGATTCAATCTCCTTTTGAGGTAAATCATTCATGTCACAAAATCGTCGCAGTCATGTTCGCCATACTGTCAACATCGAAATTGATCTTCAAGTGCCACAACACAACATAAAAGAAAAAGTCAAAACACGCGATTTGAGTAAAGGGGGATTATGTTTCAGTTTTGACAAGCCCCTCAACATGAATGATCAACTTGAATTGGGACTTTCTCTGATTCTTGGACCGGAAGCACAAAGTGAGACCCTTTATTTGAAAGCTCAAGTTGCCTGGTGTTCCCAGGAGGAAGACAGAGGGCAATACCAGATAGGTGCTGCTTTCAATAACCATAATGATGATGAAATCAATTCAAATATAGAAACTTTTCTGGAATTTTTGCAAGAGGGATTTGAAGTCAACTTAGATGAGTAAATATTGTTCATATTGTCTGTCCCGGTCAGATTCAACTGATATCTGCCCCCATTGTCAAAGTAAAATAAAATCTTTCCCCCACGATTTGCCTTCATCAATCTCAGGTTGGAATATCAAAGATTGTTTGAGAACAACAATTTTGGGTTCCTATCTTCTGGTTAAAAAAGATAACCAGAAAGGGTTGATTTTCCTGCTTAATTCTGAAGGGGATTTTTCTGAAGGAGATCTTGATAATCCAGGTTTGCCTGGAGAAATACACCCCCTTGAACGCGGCTATTACAAAAAACGTCCCTTTGTTGTTTATCCTTTTCCAGAACAAACTGCGGCCAGTGCCAAAACAACTCCCAGAGAAGCTGCCAAAATTCTTTCAACTTTGTACAAATCTCTTCAAAAAAGAATTATTAATCAAAATAATGTTCCTGAACCTCAAGAAATAGTTAAAATCAATAAAAGTTGGAAAATTCTTTCAGGAATGCCCTGTTCAGTTTTAGAAAATAATATTTTCAATCATTTTTCTGCTCCTGAAAAAGAAAAATTCCAGCATCTCAACGATAAATCCCTCACTTATACCTGCAGTTGTATATTTTATTATCTAATCAAGGGACTACCACCTGCAGGCTTGGCTTCACCAATTTCCAAGGATAAATATAATCTCTCTCCTCTTGATTTGACCGTATTCAAAGCCCTTTCCCCCAACCCGGAACTCAGACCCGGAAGTAAGGAATTTATCAAAAATATTCATAAGGATATCACTGAAAAATCAAATATTGCCAAACTGGTTAACACTGCTTTCGGTATTGCAGGTATCTTTATTTTGCTCACCATTGGTCTTGGACTTTCACTTCTCCTTGTCTACCTGAACTAACTAGTTCCCATCCCAAAAAGGAAGGTCATCACCTGAACGCGGAATTTTATCTCATCTGCTTTGTCATAACTTCTTGATATAGTGGCAACTATGTCGGCGCAGTTACTCCGCGCATCTGAGGCAAACTTCTCATTCAGTCAAAGACCCCCATTCTGGGATGGGAACTAACTATGAAATCTTTTTCAACTCATAAGAGTTATTTCTCCACTGTTTTTTTGTAAATTTCAGGAATTGTGATAAAAAATAAAGAAAGTTGTAATTTAATTTCTGACAGTTTTAAGTTTGACAAAAAATATTACACCAATAACTGCAAAAATTTATGAAACTTTAAATTTATTTTTTCAACTTCAGTTTTTTTCAGTTATAAATTAGTATCCGTACCAGAAGTGGTGTTTTTGGATGGGGAAGAAGTTTGCCTCAGATGCGCGGAAGCACTTCAAAGATATAGCCACCACTACTATTTCTAGAAGTTACGACAAAGATGATGAGGTAAAATTCCGTCGACAGACAATGACATCCATTTTTGCTACGGGTACTAAATTAAACACAAAAGTTTTAAACTTTATTTCTCCTCTTCAGAATCTGGTTAAAATGCCTTATGAATTTTCTTATTATTTTTCTTCTACTGATTGTCGCGTTTTTTTTAGGTTTCTTGATTGCTCTCCATTTTGTCACCAATAATCAGGAAAACAATCAGGAAAAAGACACTTCCGGAACTGACAATTTGAAAAAAAATCAATTGGAAAATATTTCTGTTCCAGAAGAATCGCCTGGAATTGAAGACGAAATAGTCCACGAAGAACAAACTCGCAAAGTAAATAAAGTTGAAATTGAAGATTTACTTCATCTTGATGGAGATGTCATAGAAGCCGAACCTGCACCTACAGTTCCCTTAGTTCACTATGAAAGAGTTTCAAAAGAATTACAGATGCTCAAGCAGGAAATTCAAGCCATCAAAGAAAAAGAAAAGGAAAACAATAAAGACAGTGGATTATATCCAGTAGCCTGTGACAAAGATCTTTCCGAATGAGTCATAAAATGAGATTTGTAAACGGTTTGGAGCCTAAAAAGAAACAAGCTTCAAGTTTAATTGGCAAGGCTCGCAGAATCATCAAATCCTGCAAAAAAGAAGGGGTAATCAAGCTTGAAAAAGCAACCTGTGGGAAGGGGTTGGATATTCCTTTGGAAATTACCCAAAAAGCCGCTGATTTTTTATCGGAACCGGTAAGAGTTTCTCTGGAAAGAATAGTCAGAATTCAAGAAAAAATTGCCCTTAAACAATATGAAACCTTGCGACCGAGTCATCTCAAACCAACCGCTGGTATCAAAATAACCCAGAATGTAAAACGCCTGGAAAAAATGGCCGTAAGTGCTTCTGGAGTTTGGGGAGAAGAAATCCCTGAAAGCTTGGCTTCAATCTTAATTTCAGCAAGAATTGCCGGAGTTCCCGACAGAATCCTTTTGCTCAAACCAGATGAAAATGGAGGGATTTCACCTGTTTCTCTGTACACTGCCGGTTTGGCGGAAGCCACCAAAATTTTCAGAGCTGGTGGAAACCCAGGAATGGTTGCTTTACAATCCGGGTTTCTGGGAGAAATTCCGGATAAGCATTTTCTGGTGGGGGGAGACCGCATCGAAAGAACTGTTTATCAGGAACTATGTAACAAACATCAACTACCTGTGCTTGATCTGGCTATTTTGCTTGATTCCAAATCATCAATTGAACCAGTTATAGAAATGATGAAAGCATGGGTTCAAGATGAACCTGATTCAGTTATTCAAATTTTTTCAACTTCAAAAAGGGTAATTAATCGAATCCAAAATCATTTGGAAAACTTTGAAACTGACCACGAAAAAGCATGGTGGTGGCCTGATTTCAAGAAAATTCCCATCATGATGCTCGAAACCTCCGATGATTTTATTGATGTATTCAAAAAATGTGCAGTAAGATATATGATTATGCTGATAGAAGATTCAGACAAAGTATACAACAATCTTACCTATGTAGATCATGCTGTGAGCGGTGATGTAATTCCTTCCATGATTTCAAAAAGAGTACTCTCAGCCGGTGTTATCAACAGTGACTTTTCCAGTTCTTCCCAGGGTGTCTTTGCCTTTCTCAGAACCTCAACCTTTGAAAAAATAGGCACTCAGGCAGGCAATCGCCTTAAAAACAGATTTTCCATTCTGGATCGCCTGGATTTGTAGCTGGTTACCGATTTAATCTTCCTGAAATTCATGAACCCAGATAGTTTTTTTCTTACCAAATGCTAGCAATGAACTGGAAACGTAAATATAAACATCCTCTGTTTTTGGTAAATTTTTCAACAAAAAACTCTTGAACTTTTTTTCCCCGACAAAAAGTAAATACCAATTATTATTTTTTCTGGCTATTGTTCTCACCTGATTTCCCTTTATTCTGCCTGACACTTTTACAGGCTTATATCCAGCAGGAAGCTTTATTGTATTTTTTCTGGATAAATTTAAAGAATAAAACTCCAATTTTTGGGGATAGAGAATTATCCACTCTTTATTTGTCCCTCTCACATCAATAATTTTTCTTTTTTCTTTGATTTTGTTTTTGATTTTGTTTTTGATTGTTTTTAAAATCAAGTAATTAGAAGATTTTTGTAAAAATTTATCCTGTTTACCGAAATATAACCTGTCTTTGAAGGGAATTTTGATTTTTCCTGCCAAACCGCTGGTAGTTCTCCAAACAGCAAGACCGTGACGATATTGTGCTGCTGCATATTTTTTGGAATTGAATAAACTGAATTTTTTGATTCTGCCCGGATATCCGCCACGAAAAGCCAAAGCTTTTCCTTGTATATTGAATTTTCGCAAAGTATCACCGTTAAGAGTGGCAATAATTGTTTTATTGTCAGCAAGAAAAAAAGGAACAACCCCTTCAGTACATCTCTTTCCTTTGCAATTATTCCTTATATGATTGATCTGCCATTTATTTTTTCCATTCCTGGTAATCAGACTCAGATCCATCATCTTTCCCCCAACTGCAATATTTTTGCAATCAGAAGAAACATCAAAAGCATTGATTCTGGTTTTGATTTTCACTTGAATTTTCTTAAACTGGATCGGAGCTCCCTGAACAACTGCAGTTTTTTTATCTACTGTTGATTTGATTTCCCCAACTGCTTGAGAATCATCTTTTTTCGGTTTAATTGTGGTTTTTTGTTTTTTTTTCAATTCAATTGGAACTTCCGGCCTGCTTGACTCTTTTTTGGCACAACCGTCAACTTTATTCCCATTAGTTTTCTTAATGTTTCCAGGTTCCTGTTTGCGATTTTGCATACTGCTGGTTCTGTTCACTGGTTTTTCAACACAACCCCAAAACAGTAAACTGATTAAAAGTAAAATATGTTTCATAAAAAATGCCTGTTTTACAGTCAAAAATATTGTGTAATTTTACAACAAAAGTGCAAAACAAACAAATAATTATCCCCTGAATTTTTTCAGCAGAATTTTTTAAATCTCTTTGGAAAATTCTGGAACTAGTGCCCGTACCAAAAATGGTGTTTTTTGATAATAACACCACTTCTGGGACGGGAACTAAATAGTTTCCTCTTCATAGAGTTCTTTGAGTTGTTCTTCGTACCTGTCAAGGATAACTCTTCTTTTGGGTTTCATGGTTTGAGTAAGGATCCCATTTTCAATGGAAAAAGGTTCTGCAGATAAAAGCAGCTTGCGGGGAATTTCATAATGTCCGTATTCACCCTCGAGATCTTTTTTGATTTCATGAAGAATAAGGGATTTTACACCTTTTTGTCTGATCAGATCTTCAGGATCGGTGGATATGTTTTTTTTCTCGGCAAAAGGAATAAGATATTCAAAATCAGGGACAATCAGCGCTACGTTATATTCCATTCCCGAACCGTAAACAAAAGCATTGGAAATATATTGATTATGACATATATCTTTTTCCAAAGCTGCAGGAAAAACATATTTTCCATTTAAAAGTTTGTATTGGTCCTTGATTCTGCCGGTTATGAACAAAAAACCATCTTCATCAAGATAACCTCTGTCTCCTGTACGCACCCATCCATCTTCTGTAATAACTTCTTTGGTCTGTTCAGGTTTTTTTAAATATCCCTGCATTACATTGGGACCACGAGCCAGAATTTCACCATCTTCGCTCTCATCTTCGATTACACTTTTATCTATTTTAATTTCCATATATTCAAGAGCTTTGCCCACCGAGCCTATTCTGTAATTACCTGGATAATTCATTGTAATTGCCGGTGAACATTCGGTAAGTCCGTAGGCTTCATAAAGGGGCAATCCCAGAGCCATAAAAAACTTGATGACTTCGGGATTTATGGAAGCACTGGCTGTAAGACAAGCTTGCACATTTCCACCCAGTTTTTTTCTTATTTTTGAATAAATCACTTTACTTACTATTTTGTGTTTTGTTGCAGAAATCAAATTGCTTTTACTTTTCAATTTGTTTTTATGCTTTTTCTCCCAACTGTTAATTCCCATATTGAACAGATGTTTTATCACGAAGTTTTTCTGTTTGATCTTTTTGTTCAACCCTTCATAGATCTTATTGAATACTCTGGGGACTCCCATGATAATGTGAGGTTTGAGAGTTTCAATATCCTGAGCCAGAGTTTTTACCGAACCCATAATTCCAATTCTTCCCCCAAACTGCATGAAACAGAAAAGTTCAGCTGTTGCCCCATAACTGTGAGCCCAAGGCAGAATGGATATGGACATGGATTTTTGATTCAAAAAAGGATAAACTCTCCAGCCAGCCCTGGAATTTGAAGTAATATTCCCGTGGGTCAAAAGAACACCTTTTGGCGCTCCAGTTGTTCCGGAGGTATAGACAACATTGGCAATATCATCAGCCTTCGGATGTATTGGTGCTAATGTTTTACCTTGACCTTTTTTCTCCAACTCAATCAGAGAATCTTCGCCATCATCCTCAATGATAAATATTTGATCCAGGGTAGGAACAGTGACCAGAAAAGGAGCTACAGCTTCATAGATTTCCAGATTGGATACAAACAAAACTTTGATTTCACTGTTTTCTACAATGTATTTCCAAAGTTTTTCCAATTCAGATTCATACATGGGAACAAAAGATGCACCCAACCCGTAAGTTGCAAGAGCTATTTGCACCCATTCTTTTCTATTGTTTGCAATAACACCAACTCTGTGCTGAGAATCAACCCCGAGTTGTGCCAAAGCCGATCTCAGATGATCCACTTTTTTGGATAAATCTTTATAAGTAATCCATTGGTATTGTCCATCTTCATCTTTTTCGCCAATAAATGGATTGCGAGGATGTTTATTAACACTACCCTCGAAAGAAGAAACTAAATTATCAGGTTTTTCGTATTTAAATTGTTTCGTTTTCATAAAGGGATTATTAAATAAATTCATCTGTAAAACAAGTTAAAAATAAATCCGCTCCAAAAACTTCCCCAACCCGGTTCCTCTTTTCCTGCCAGTTCCAGTTTTGAATTTACAAAGAAAGTCATCCCTTTTCTACTGCAGCCAATAACACCACTTCTGGGATGCAAATTATTTACACTTTGCAAACAGCCTTTATCAGGCATTTTTTCAGGTCTCTGCCTCCCTGACCTGCGTTGATCCGCTCCAGGAGAAGTTCTGAATTAACTACAATGGAACCTGCCAAGTAATCAATTTTTGTTTCTCTGAAAACTTTTGGAATCAGTGGCACCGTGGGACCAACCAGAGTAACCATGGTTTTGGGAGAAATATTTTGCATAACCTGAGCAAAGGTTCCATTTACCAGAGTACTTCCAGTACAAATTACCACATCACATTGTGGTAAAAGCACAGATTGCTTCTCTGGTTCAATAAAATTTTCTCCCGCTTCCAATTCGAAAATATAAATTTTATCAGTTGCAGTCCTTAAATAATCCACAACAGGATAAAAGTATCCAATTAGCCCAACTGTTTGCTTTGCAGATAAATTCAAGAACTCTTTAAAATCCATTCCCAAATTGCAATTTTCCAATTTATCCGCCTGATTGTACCAAGCGTTAACAGCAGCAATAACTCCCGATGAGATAAGTGATTCCTTATTATAAGCGGCCATCAACTCTTTTACTTTTCTTCCTTTCCATACCCGGGTAAAATAGGCGGATAAAATTTTCACTGCCTCAGGAGGCCATGGGATCTGGGGTAAAGTGGACGCATTTTCTCTTTTGATAAACCATTGGCGATTCAACTGATCAGCAATACTATCTGGCAAATTATCCCGAATAAGTGGATCAAAATAATGCATAGCCACTCCTGTTTTTGTCCCAATCCTGATCAGGCAATGATCTCTACCAACCAAAAAAAGAGATATTTCTGATTCCAAAAATGCAGAATCAAACTTTTTTTTCATCAACTCTAAAATTTCGATAATATCACCTTCCAAATCATAAAAACAAAGTTAAGAAAGAGAGTTGTTATTCAGTTACCATCCCCAAAAGGAAGGTCATCACCTGAATGCGGAATTTTACCTCATCAGTTTTGTCGTAACTGCTTGAAATAGTGGTAACTATGTCGGCGAAGTTACTCCGCGCATCCCAATCAAACTTCTTCCCCAGCCGAAAACACCACTTCTGGGATGGAAACTAGATAGTTTCCATCCCAAAAAGGAAGGTCATCGCCTGAATGCGGAATTTTACCTCATCTGCTTTGTCGTAACTGCTTGAAATAGTGTCAACTATGTCGGCGCAGTTACTCCGCACATCTGAGGCAAACTTCTCATTCAGTCAAAAACCCCCATTCTGGGATGGAAACTAGATAATTTGAGAAGTAAATCAAATATTCCCTGAAATAATTGACACCGTTATTAATTGCTGTTAATAACGGTTTGGTAAATTTTTTCTTCAATCTCCCATCATGGAGTTTATCCTCAATACTCCTTTGTATACTAAAACATAATTATTAATCTCCAAATTTTCTTTCTGAAAAGATACTTGAATATTCAGAGTTATCACCATGTTTATCAAAATAATTATTCTAGTGAAAATTATTTTTCTCTCTTCTGTCCAAGCAACTCCTGTAATCGATAAACAATCCAATCAAGATCAAAATTCATCAGCCCTTCCATTTCAAAAGCAAATAAACAAACAAAATTCAAATACTGACAAAAACAAAACAGACAAATCAACCAAAAACCAGGAAAAAAAAGTCGATTATACTATTTTGGTCAAAGGAAAAAAACAAATCGCAAGTGATAAGTACACTCTCTCCAGTTCCCAGATCGAAATGAGAGGAAATTCTTTACCTGAAGTTTTAAATTCAGAAATATCACTGCAATTTTTATGGGATCCAAAACAAGGATCCAGTTTGCAAATAAGAGGATTTGATGAAAGAAATTCCCTGGTAATTTTTGGGGGAATCCCAGTTAAAGAAATTTTTAACGGACATTTTAATTTGGATGTTTTCAGAGATATTTTATTTGAACAAGTTACTTTTGAAACTGGTATTCCAACCTTGTTTTACGGACCGGGAACCATGGGTGGCATAATCAAACTCAATCCTCTTTCAGGAAAAGTAATCTCCAGAACAACCATATCTATGGAAACAGGTAATTATCACAACCAGAAATTAAATGACCTGCAAATTTCCGCCAAGACAAGGCAACAAACCGGCAAATGGAAATGGATGCTGGCTGTCGGTTATAAGCAGAGCAACGGTTACCATCTTTCTTCCAAATTTGCTCCCAATGAGGAAAACATTATTTTTCACGAAGATGGAGGACAACGCGAAGGAAGCAAATTTTCTTCACTTTCACTGCTGGCTGCAGCCAGCCGGCGAGTGGGAAACAGTGGACAATTATTTGCCTTTGGTGCTTTCATCAACAATCCCCGAGAAATACCTCCTTTCGAAAGTTCAAATTATACCCGATACTGGAAATATGTTGATTATGCCTCCTTTTTCGGGGGAGTGCGTTATTATTGGCAAAATCCAGAAAATAATAGATTATTTCAAAATTTTTCAACCAATTTTTATACACACATACATCAAGATCAAATCAATGCTTATGACAATTCACAATATGAAACTCTAACCAGTGATCCCCTGGCCTGGTTTGTTGCTTCATCTTATAATAATAAAAGTTTTGGCAGCTCCACCAAATTATCTTGGAAATTAAATCCCAAAAATGTCATTCAGTTAAAAACAAATTATCATTTTGATTTGCACAGCCAAAGAGAAATACCCTTACCTGAAGCAGGCGAAAACAGATCCTGGAATCCCTGGGAAAAATATATACAACATGGAGGAAGCGGAATCCTTGCTTATAAATATCAAAAAAAAAGTTGGAGCGCATCCTGGGAAAACTCTCTTTCATTTTTGCAATTATTGCAGCAAGAGATCAACAACACCAGTTATGAAGTGGATAAAATCCCCAAAACTGCTTTGGAAAGCAGGATAAAACTAAAAGTAAAATTCCTGGAAAAAATAAATTTCAATCTGAAAGGAGGACGCAAAGTCCGTTATCCAACCATAAAAGAACTATTCGCCAATCACGTTGGGGGCAATCCTGATTTGAAACCTGAAACTGCCTGGATGGCAGACCTGGGTTTGGATAGTAATGGACATTTTTTTCCGAACCACCTGTGGTCATTACGTTTTTACTATTACGACATCAAAGATATGATTCAAAAATATCGTGATTCTTTTGGCAATGTCGGACATGCCTTAATCACCGGTTTTGAAACCCGTTCCAAATGGAAACTGCATACCAGAATTTTCAAGGAAAAATTGAAATTATTTTTCGTTCTGGGTTATCGTTTTCTATATACCAAAGATTTGGAAAACTCCCGCAATCTTGATTATCGTTCACCTCACAGATTTATCACCTCTCTGGCTGCTTCCTTCAATAAAAAAGTGAAAGGGAGATTTGAAGCTGCCTATACAAGCTCCCAGGTTGCTTACTGGTACAACTCCGTCGGAGGCCAATGGGAAAGAGATGATCTCCCCGGTGGTTTTTTACTTAACTCCTATATTGATTATAAATTTTACCAAGGAAATTATTTCAACTCCACATTATATTTTCGCATAAACAACCTTCTTGACATCAATTATATGACAGGCAGTCTTGAACCCAAACCGGGAAGAACCTGCCATGTCGGAATCAAAGGAATTTTCTGATGTTTTTTCAACCAAATCCAAAAATTTTATCCACCCTTTTCTGCTGGTTTTTATTCTCCCTGTCCCTGACAAATTGTGATGGAAGCAATCCTTCTGATAATAGTAATTTTACTTTTATGGATGGTGATTTTGCCGATTGTGAATACGATACTCTTAAATTTGTTGTTTCAGGAGGTGATCCCGTTATCGTACAAATTAACGGGTTGCAAGTGCAAACTTTTTACGGAGCCAACAAACTCGATGAAGACAGCGTCGAAATTGTGGAAAGAAGAGGAGTAGCACTTAAAGATATACTGGAAGTCGCCCAAATTGATCTTCCCCGCGCTACTCCAGTAAATTGCATAGCACGAGATAATTGGGATCCCCTTAGAACCAGATTGGAAAACGATACTTCCAAGCTTCCGACCTTTGGATTTTTACTTGATTATGGCTATATCTACGCAGGAAATCCCGGAGACAAAGATCCCCTTTACCCGGAAATGGAGGGCAAAAGTCTTTCTATTGATTATAATCTCGCCGGGGATGAGAATGTACCCGAATATCTGGGAGGAACTCTTTCATCCTTGGGAATATTCAGATTTCTCATGCTGGAGGAATATAGCCCAACCAAATATGGCATCATAGAACTTGATCCTCAAGTTAACTAGTTCCCATCCTAGAATGGAAGGTCATCGTCTGACGACGTAATTTTAATTGATCTGCTTTGTCATAACTTCTTGAAATAGCATCAACTATATCTGCGAAGTTATTCCGCGCATCTCAATCAAACTTCTTCCCCAGCCAAAAACCCCACTTCTGGGATGGGAACTAACTAAAAAAATTGTTATTTTCAAAATCCTTGATGAATTTTTTTTCAGCATATTTGGTTATATCTTGATTGAATTGCTCAAATTGGTTCAAAAAACTCTGACCAAATTCAGTCAAATTGGCTCCTCCTCCCTGGGGACCACCTCTTTGGCGGTTGAGAATTTTATTTTTGGTAGCTTCTTCCAGACGATTAAGAATTCGGATGGCCTTGGGATAACTCAAAGACATTTCCCGAGCTGCCTTGTTAATGGAATTATGTTTGTTTATTCCCTTGAGTAGCCAAACCAGTCCTATCCCCATGAAGGAACCCTGCTCATCGCGAAATGAAATACGAACTTTAAGTTGCATATATATTCCTCAGTTAAATTTGGAATGAGAACAAATAATTTTTTTAATGTTATAAACCGAGCGAAATTGATACAATAATACAACTTATACAATTACGGTATTATTGTCAAAAAAGGTAATATTTTCATGATTTTCAACATAATAGTCACTGGAGAACCGGCCAGTGGCAAAACCTCATTGTTGGGCAACATAGCCAAAAAGTACAAATATTTGCAACCGGTGGGAATTCTTTCTCCCGCAACTTCTCGTCCTTTAGGCTGTGGCAAACCGGCTCAGAATTATTACCTTAAAATCATCGGACAACAAAAAAAATGGGATTGGGCCAAGCGAAACAAACAGCATCAATTTGAATTTATTCATGAAAATATGAAACAAGTAAGAAACAGGGTTGAAAAATCTCTGCATAAACAACCGACCAATTTACTTATTCTAGATGAAATTGGCCTGCTTGAACTTCATCTCCGCGGTCTTTCTTCCCTGCTCAAAAAAACAAATAATTTTTTTACAGGAATTCGGGTACTCTCCGTCAAAAAAGCCTTTCTTAACAAAATTATTCATAAATTCAAACTGGATAATAACCTGATAATAGATCTGGATAAAATAAAACTGGAGGAAGCTGACGAAAAAACAGATAATTTTTTTGATAAAATGGAAAATCGCAAAATTGGTACCTATGCAGGATTTGCCGGCATTACTGAAGTGGGTCTGGGGTCCATGCTCCATTTGTGGAAAATACCCCTTAAGGGTCATTTTCTTGCCAGTCTCCAAAATATACTTTTGATAATTTTTGGCCAGCAAACCAAAGGAAAAGGGCTTTTTAAAATTGCTTTTCTGACAGCGGTGCTCAAAATATTTTCTCCAATGCACAGTCCCTTCAAACCCATGTTTTATATCTGGGCTCAAGGCAGTGTTTTTGCTGCAGTAACATTGTTTACAGGTTGGAACCTGCCCGGTGTTTTAGTTGCTTCAATCTTTATGAGTTGGACTGTTCTAGTCTTTTCTCTGCTTTTTGATTATCTGATTTTCGGCATTTCCTTTTTTCAGGCCATGATCAATGGAGTTAATTCTATTTTAACCTGGCTCAACCTGGAACAAACAAATCTTCTTTCCTTATTGTTGACTGTCTTTTTGTTAAAAGCTGTTCTGGCAGCAGGACTGGCTTTTCTATCTTGGAAGGGATTGTTCAATAATTTTATTCACAAAATGATCCAATATTTCAAAAAGTTGATTCCTCAACGGCCTCAAAAAAAATCTGAAAAAAAATCCTTTGGTTCCAGTGCTCTTTCAGCTTGCAAAGATATTTTCCGATTCAGGTTTTTAAGTTTTCTGCTCCTGTCTTTCTTTTTGATAATTTTTCTGACTGATATCACTCGCAATGCCTGGTTTGTCCTTGTGATAAGAGCATTGAGCATCTCCTGGCTCAGTTTTTTGATAATCAGGAGAATCAACGTGATAAAAATGGTAAACTGGCTGGATAAAAAGGGGAAATTCCAACTGGATTCCACCTTGGATCACGCCCTGGATTCCATGTGGGAAAATAATCCTGTTTCCAAAAGCTCCCCCAGAGAAAAAATCAACCCGGAAAAAAGCTCCTGATCTCTTCCACAGGCAAATCTTCGGCCCGCAACAGATGATTTGGTTTCTTACGAAACCAGGTTCGCTGCTGTTTTACATAACGCAAATGTGATTTTACAATGGCGGCTTTCAGTTCTTTTTTATTCAGATCTCCCTGTAAAAAAGAAACTACCTCTTTATATCCCTTGGTCTGCAAAGATCTCAATTCCGGAGAATAACCTCGAACCAGCAAACTTTCCACTTCTTCCACAAACCCCTGATTCAACATTTGCTCTACCCTTTTAACAATTCTTGCTGCCAATACTTCTGCCGGTGGATCCAGTACATAGATTTCATATTCCCTGAAAGGCGGTTGCTTTTGATGCTGCTTGTGATGAACGGAAAGGGGAATGCCTGTAAGTTCAAAAACTTCTATTGCCCTGATTAATCTTAGTTGATCATTGGGATGGATTTTTTCAGCCTTTTCAGAATCGATTTTGAGCAGATATTCATGCAAATAACCAGGTTTTCTAATTTCTTGTTCCTTCAATTTTTTTCTCAATTCCAGATCAGCCGAGGGACCGTCAAATAATCCGGAGAGCAAAGCCCTGATATAAAGCCCTGTTCCTCCACAAACAATTACCTTTTGTTGCCTCTCTTCAATATCCAAAATAGCTTTTCTCCCAAGATCTGCATATTTTCCGCCGGAAAAATATTGCTCGGGAGAAACTACATCGATCAAATGATGAACAGCTTTAGCCTGTTCTTCAAGTGTCGGCTTGGCTGAACCGATATCCAGGTATTTATACACCTGCACCGAATCTGCACTGATGATTTCTCCGTCAAGTATCTGAGCTAATTTAATGGCTGCACCTGTT
>JAWLEA010000140.1:0-8761 GCA_041686345.1 Polyangia bacterium
CCTGCAGCAAATTCGCCTGCAGGGTAAGTCTCCGGTGCAAAGTCTGCAGAAATCCCTGGCTTTACTGGAGGGCACCTGGGCTGTTGCTTTGTTGATTGAGGATCAGCCCCACAAAATCTGGTGTGCTCGAAACCAGTCTCCACTGGTGGTAGGCAAGGGAAAAGATGGAACTTTTGCTTCATCTGATCTGACAGCGATTTTACCCTATACCCGGGAGATGATTTTTCCTGAAGATGGTGATATTTGCGAGTTGAGCCGAGATTCCATCAAGATCATTGATAAGGAAGGTCGGGATACGAAGCGTTTACCTCAAATTATCGATTGGAATCCTGTGGTGGCTGAAAAGGCAGGATTCAAACATTTTATGCTCAAGGAAATTCATGAGCAACCCCGTTCTGTAACCGATACTTTCAGGGGCAAAATAGACAGAGAGAAACATACAGTCAAGCTGCCTGAATTGGATTTTGATTTTTCAACTATTGGGAATATTTATTTGGTAGCTTGTGGAACCAGTTATTATGCCGCTTTGATTGGCAAGTTTCTGATTGAACAATTGGCTCGAATTCCTGTTTATACTGATATTGGAAGTGAATTCAGGTACCGCCAGCCTTTAATCAAACAAGAGGACATGTTGGTTTCCATCAGCCAGTCCGGAGAAACGGCTGATACTTTGGCAGCAGTGAAGGAAGCACAAAAAAAAGGAGCTCAGGCGGTTTCCATTTCCAATGTTCTCAATTCCCAGATTCCCCGTATTTCAGAATTTAAATTATACACCCATGCCGGCCCCGAAATAGGGGTAGCCTCAACCAAAGCTTTTACCTCCCAGATTACTGCTCTGTTATTGTTTGCCCTCAAGTTAGCCCAGAACCGTGGCACTTTAAAAGAAAAATTCAGGGAAGAGTTGATTCAGGAGATTCTGGCTCTGCCTTCTTTGATGCACCAGGTTATTTCCCATGCTTCCCACCTCAATGTTATTGCTCGCAGATACGGAAATGCCAGAGATTTTCTTTATATAGGAAGAGGAATTAATTATCCTATCGCTCTTGAAGGTGCTTTGAAAATGAAAGAGATTTCGTATATCCATGCTGAAGGATATCCCGCGGGTGAAATGAAGCACGGGCCCATTGCGCTGATAGATGATGGTTTACCCACAGTAGTTATTGCCACCAAAAACTACTTGTATGAAAAAGTAGTGAGTAATCTGGTGGAAGTAAAGAGCAGGGGAGGGCAGATTATTGCTATTGCCAGCCAGGGTGATGATCAAATCGGCGAAATTGCCAACGATCTGTTTTTACTACCTCCCACCCATTATTTGCTTGAACCTCTGTTGACAGTTTTACCCATGCAACTGCTTGCTTATTATATGGCGGTTCATAAGGGAACAGATGTTGATCAGCCACGAAATCTGGCCAAATCAGTTACAGTTGAATGATAATTTTACTCCATTCAGACCAAGGCGATTAATGGGATTGCTCAGAATTTCTTCCGTCTGTTTTCTTTAATTTCTTGAGCCAGAAACCCACCAGGAAGTACACAATAATAATTCCAAAAATGGTAAAGATGAGGATATTGCTTTTTTTAATGTACTCCACAACAACATGGCCAAAAGCAAAATATAGGGAGAAGTAGATAAGGCAAGTAATAGAAGCTGCAATTAGATCGAAGAAGCAAAATTTGGAAAATTTAAGCTTGGAGAGTCCGGCTGTCATGAAAAACCCGTTTCTTACCCCGAAAGGAATAAAGCGAGCACCTATTAAAGTAAACATCCCATATTTTGCATAAAAACCCCGTACTTTGTTGAGTCTTTTTTGGGTGAGGAATTTTGGGGCGAACCTGCTTTCAAGCAACTTTTTGCCTAAAATTCGTCCTACCCAGTAACTGATCAGATCGCTAAAATAAGCTCCGGCAAAAACTCCTAAAAAATACCAGAGGATGAATTCGGGATTTTTGCGGGCAAGATAAGCTGAGATAAAAAGCATGACATCTTCCGAAACAGGAAGATTGAATCCTGCAAAAAGCAAGAGGCCAAAAATCAGCATTGGAGCCAGCATGGGATAATTTGTGATGTATTCAGTCAAGTAATCCATAGAGGATGAAAATATACACTGAAAAAGTTTTTTTAAAAGTAATTTTATGTTATCAATTTGTCGGAGTTATTTTTATATGAATTTGAGCAAACCTGAGTTTTTCGGAAAATACCTGTTGCTGGAAAAGGTGCAAGCATATCCTCAGTTTGATGCTTATAAATGCATAGATACGTCCATAAATTCTTTTTCCGATTTTTTTCTCTTATTCAAGCTCAACAAAAAAACTCAGAAAAATAAACAGCTCTTGAAACTTTTTCAGAAAAAGATCGAATTATCCCGTAAGCTGGTTCATGAAAACATTGTAGGGCTTACCAGTTTTGGCAAAATTGAAGAGAATCATTATTTTGTTTATGAATACCCTTGGGGGCAAAATATTTTAAGCCTGTTCAGGCGGTTGCGTGATATCAGAAAGATCATGGCTCCCCATCAGGCTCTTTTTATCACCACTGAAGTTGCCCGGGGATTGTCTCATGCCCATGCCCAGGATCCCCATCCCATTTACCATATGAGTTTGAACCCTTTCAATATTTTTATTTCCTACACCGGAGATGTCAAAATAACGGGTTTCGGAGATCCTCCCATTAATTTGATTTCTGGAGATATCAACAAATATTCATTTCGTCGTCTGGGTTATCTTTCCCCTGAACAGGCAAATCGTTTCAAGGTGGACAGTACTACCGATGTTTTTTCTCTGGGCGCTTTGCTCTACGAAATGCTCACGGGATATCCTGCTTTTCTTGATAAAAACGCCAAACAGGTTCTGAATAGAATTCGCAATTCCAGATTTAAATCTCCCGAAAAAATTGTTCCCAATATCCCCTCCTATCTGGTCAAATTGACTCAGCGTCTTCTCGACGTCGAGTCGAAGAAGCGATTCGTTGATACCAATGAACTGGCTTCATATCTTCAAATTCAACTGGAAACCAATTATCCTGATTTTACTCAGGAAAATCTCAGCAGTCTGATGAAAAAGCTCTTCAGTCGTCAGATTAAATCTGAAATTAGCAATTACCATAAAACCTTTCGTAATTATGAAGGTCCAAATTCCCGTATGTTGCAGACCCTGTCCTTGGCACTTTTCAATCGGGTCAAAAAGAAAGAATTCTCTTTTGAAGAGCTTGAAAAAAAGAAATGGGAAACCGGAGAAGAAATGGATCTTGAAGAAGACATCACCATTATTGATCCAGGTATTGAACCGGAAGATTACATCAAGAGAGTTGAAGAAATAAAAGCAGCAAAAAAACAAAAAGAACTTGAGATCAGGAAGGAGGATTCCGATTTACAAGAAGATAAGACCGTAAACATAAATAGTAAATCAAAAGAAAAAGAGACAGATGATTATCCCGAAGACGAGACAGTCAATCTGGTTTCCAGTTCAGTGAATAAAGTACCGGAAGAACCACCCGAAGATGAGACAGTCAATCTGGTTTCCAGTTCGGTGAATAAAGTACCGGAAGAACCACCCGAAGATGAGACAGTCAATCTGGTTTCCAGTTCGATTAAAAAAAATATATCTGCAGTTGAGGACAAAGAAAAAAGAAAGAATTTATCCCATAAAAAATCAGCCAAAACAAGTTCACCATCCAAATTTACGACCCATAAACCAAAATCTCCACCCCCTAAAAAAGAATCTGATAATGAGAGACTATTCGATATAAAACCCCAAGAGGATGAAGGCGATATTCTGGCCACTCAAAATTTAAAACTGGATCAGAAAAAGATTGAAAAGGCCGCCCGTGCCAAGGCTGAATTGCCGAAGACACCCCAGCAGAAAAGGATTGATCGACTCATGAATATGTCTTTTGCCAATAAATCCTTTTCTGATACGGTAGACTCTGTTCTTGAAGATGAGTCAACCATTGTCATTGATGACGATGATGTTGTTGAAACCGAAAAACTGATTTCCGAAGAGGAAACCAGATTGGGTACTGAAGAGCGGGAACAATTGGAAGCCAAATATAATAAATTTCGACGTTCCCCAACTGATTATTTTAAAAAAGTTGAGTTTTCTCCTGAAGAACTTGCTGTTATCGAAAAATACAAGCAAAAAAGAGTTGAGAATCAATCAGATTCCCTGCCTCCCCCACTACCGAATTCTCCTCTGCCTCCCCCACCACCGAATTCTCCTCTGCCTCCCCCACCACCGAATTCTCCTCTGCCTCCCCCACCACCACCTGGTAATGAATCAGGCAATTTTTCCGATAACAGAATTAATACTGTCCAGGGAGGAGTTGATTCAAGTTCAACTCCAATTTTATTTGCAATTTTTATTTTTCTGAGCATGCTTTTGCTTTTATTGGTTGTACTTATTTTTTACAAATTTTGAGATTATACTCATGGGGATCAAATTTATACTGGCTTGTGCTTATCTTGTCCTTGGGATTTTGGAAATAACAGCTGTACTTATCTGGAAAAATCTTGAATCAAAAAAAAGAACTGTTCTGAAAAGTTCTTTAACAACCAGGAATACTGATGTAGCTGGACAAATAAATAACAGAGATATGGCAAAGCAGGGTATTATGCTGATTACAGCCTCCTTATTCATATTCATCTTTCAAAATAAATTATCTATAACAGTCACAGGTTTGATCGGTTTTGCTCTTGTGCTGCTCCCTCCAGTTTTTTCCATTGTGGCAACAATATTCGGTGGGGATTCTGGTTCTCGCAAGAACTGATGGGAACTATTTAATATTTTTGCCTGTAGAACTGGTGCTGAGGGAAGAGTGAAGAACTCCTTTTTGCTTGGCCAGTTCATTGGCGACTTCTTTGATTTCAGAAGCTTTTCCCCGCAGCATTATCATTTCTGCACAAAGGTGAGCGTCAAGATGCATATGAGTTGTGGCCATAAATAATTCGTGGTTGGAATGTTGCAATTTGGTGAGATTGCGGTTCAGATTTCTTGTTTCATGATCATAAACCAGAGTTAGTGTACCCAGGGTATCTCTGTCTTCATGCCATTCCTCTTCAACCAGTCTGTTTCTAATCAAGTCGCGAATAAATTCACTTCTGTTTTCGTAACCTTCTTTTTCTACCAGTTTATTGAGCTTTTCAAATAGAGCAGGTTCAATAGAGAGACTGCATCTGATCAAGTTTGACATAATAACTCCTATTTGGCAACTATTTAGTTCCTATTTGATAATACGGTGTTTTCTATGGATCTCAGTTGAGAACGGTAGAGAGAAGTTATGCGACTGCCATAATCGGCCATCAGTTGTAGAATATCGCGAGGATATTTGGGATTATCAGGTCCGTTGATCCTGTCGCCGGCATCTCCTATACCCGGCATTATATATGCTTTCTCATTGAGAGCAGGATCCATCCACAGAGTATAGATCTCCGCGTTGTCTATAGCCCTGATTATTCTGTAGGAACCTTTCATCACCGAAATAACATTGAAAAATTTGATACTTTTGGGGGTGATGCCCTGGTCAAGGAGAAATTTGACTACTGTGATCATGGAGCCTCCGGTGGCATTCATGGGATCGGCAAAAAACCAGTCTTTCCCGTCGAGATAATCCAGGTTGAAATATGATTTTTCCAAGTCAAGAATATAAGACATATTCATTTCTTTTTTTGTATCATCCCGTCCAATTTTGAAAAGAGCAAAGGGGGTGACATAGTTGTTGGAACTGTATTCCTGGATTTCTTTGGAAACAATCATTGAAGGTAACAAGGCTGCTCTCAACATAACAATCATCACGGAGTTTCCGGTTTTTTGATCGATATTGGGTATATTGTGAATGGCATAATTCTCAACCGGAAAGGAAACTGGTGTTTTAACAACTATATTGTGTTTAGAGTCGGGTTCACCTCCGAAAGCGAGGTTGAAAAGCAGTTCATAGGCGCGTTGAATATAATAAACAAATTCCGGACTCTTGGTGTTTCCATGTCTGAGTTTAGCAATCAGGCGAGAAACTTCGCCGTGAATGAAAGATGGAGTTTCCAGGGAATAAACATGAATGTTTTTTTCCCCTTCCAAATTATTTTTCATCATTTTACCCATTTCTGAGTAAATATTTACCATTTCCTGAAAACATTTCTCTTTGTCTGTTTTCTTTTTTGCGGATGAATAGCGTTTGAATATATCCAGAGCATCGTTGTATTTGTCAGTAAGGATTTTGATGGAATCTTGATCTTCTTTGTTTAGATAACTGTCTAAATCCATTGCTCTTAATATCAATTTCGTCATGGCAAGATCTTTCTCCCCGGTCGGGGGAATTATTTAGAACTATTTAATTAGCAATAATAGAATCATGCCCGAGATCAAGCCAAGCAAAAAACCAGAAAGAAAAAAAGCTATCATAATTCGGCTATTATTTTTTTTGATAAAGATTGGAATACTGAAAATTGATGGTCGGGACATGTCATTTTTATTGTTTTTATTGATTGTTGATATTTTTTCCTGTTCCCGTTTATCAGCCTGCTTATCTTTTCGGGGGACGCAATTATAATTTTTATCCTGGTCTTGGGAGTCACCACTTTTTACCTGAAAGTTATCAGTTGTTATATTTACTTTGATATCCTGGTTTTCCGAATGATCATCCTGAGTATCCCAGGAAGGATTGAGAGAAGGGTAAATTGTTTCCAAAGTGGCTACAATTTCTCTCATATCCTGAGGTCTGTCGTCCGGATTTTTTTCCAAACAGCCCAGGATCAGTTCATCAAATAATTTGCTGCGTTCTTGGGAAGGAGGCAAGTTGGCCTTTTCCCGCAAGTGCATATGCATGATTTCAATGGGATCTTTATGGGAAAAGGGTAAAGTCCCAGTTACCATTTCGTAAGCGAGAATGCCCAGGGCGTAGATATCGGAACGTTGATCAATTTTTTTTCCTTTGCATTGTTCCGGAGACATGTAGTAGGGAGTTCCCAAGGTAATTCCCTGTTTAGTTTCCGGCAGGTTTCCTCCGTTTATGGGCAAAGAGAGTTTGGCCAGTCCAAAATCCAGAATTTTGGATCTTGGAGGCCAGCGGTTATCACTTGAAGGACACAAAAAAATATTTTCAGCTTTGAGATCCCGATGGATGACTTGCTTGTCGTGTGCTGCCGCCATGGAAAGAGCTATCATGCTCAGAAGTTGTGCTGCAGCAAAGCCTCCAAGGGAACCGTGTCTTTGCATGAATTCAAGTAATCGTTCTCCCCTGAGGTATTCCATGACAAAATAATAACGTCCATCTGTATGTTCGCCAAAAGTAAAGATATCTACAATGCCGGGGTCACCAATTGCATTGACTACACTGGCTTCCTGTTTGAAGCGGATTATATTGTCCGGATTTCTGGCTACACTGGGATGAAGCAGTTTTATGGCAACTTTCTTTTTGATAATTGGATGGATGCCTGCATAAACTGCACCCATTCCACCTGAATCAAGATAATGTCTAATTTTATATTCGCCAACCATATCTCCTGATTTCAAAATGGGAAGTTTACAATCTGGTTTTGGCTTATAGCGACGAGCCATTAGTTTTTATCCTTAGATTTCTGAAGTTGTTGCAGACAGGAGTTAATATTGGAACAGTCTTTCAGGGTACAACTATAGAATTTCTTGTATTTGGCAAGATTTTCCTTGCTCATTTTCTGACAATCTTCATAGAGCCATTTTTTTAATTTATTGAAGTTGAATCTTATTCTGATTGAGTTTTTGCTGGAGCATTCTCTGAGTTTTGCAATAATTTTGGGGCAAAGTTTTTTATTTTTAAGATTAATAATCTTGTTTTCATTTTCAATTTTATCAACTGATTCTTCATCTGATGAACTGCAATTTGAAAATGTCAGGGTTATAACCAGAGTAAAAAGGAACTGGATTAATATTATTTTATTCATTGATTCTTCTCCCAAAAACTATTTCAGCCGGTTCCAGAAGCAGTTTGCCAGTTGGATGAGTTTGCCAGCCGTCGGGATTTCTGAACAGCGGCATCAATTCAAATTGTTTATCTAAATTGATGCTCTGAGGTTGATCCCAGTCCTTGTTGATAAAGGCATAAAGTGGTTTCTTACCATAATTGGAACTTTTTTTAAGCATAAAAACAGCCTGGTTGAATGGACTTATTGCTTCCAGTCGGCCTTCTTCATTAAATAATGGTGTTTCTTGGGCAAATTTGTTTGCTCTGCTGATAAAGGGGGTGATATCCATGGTTTCAGGTTCAAGTGAAGTTTGTGTGCTTTTTACCACATCGCATTTGCTGGTCCAGCCATATTCAAAGCCCATGGTTGTTTGCACAGCTTTGGAAAAGAAGATTGCAAGAGCATATCGTTGTTTTTGAACCTGAGACCTCTTTTTGGCTGTTTTTGCCAGTCTCGGAGTATCGTGACTTTCGGGAAAACTTACTGATGGAGCTATTTTTTGGAATTCAGTATGTTGCTGGAGAGCCCAATTCTGATCATAGTTCCAGTATTTGCTGGAATTATAAAGATAGTCGAAACCGGCCTTCTGCAGGGATTCCACTTCTTTGAGCCGACAGCCGAGAGTTTCAGCCAGAAAATATACCTTTTCTCCAGCTATTTTCCGGGCATGTTCCGCCAGCAGTTTCCAGAGCCGGGCTGGTACTTTGTAAGCTGCATCTGCCCTGAATCCTCTGAATCCAAGCAGGGTATATGTTTCTATTATACCTTTCCAGAAATTCCATAATTCACTGCCGACTTTGGAATTAAGGTTGTCTATTTCATAGAGATCGCCC
>JAWLEA010000141.1:0-8753 GCA_041686345.1 Polyangia bacterium
GACAAATTTTGATATTTTCATTGTGAATCAGTTTTTTGACGACTCTTCTGGCTTTTTTCAAGACATCCAATTGCTTGTAGCCTCTCAGAGTTTGGACTATTTTGCCTGACTTGATAATTGCCATATGGGGGACACCTCTTGGTTTATGAGGGTCTTTGAGTTCTTTGAGTTTTTTGTAAAGACTGCCGTTGTCGAGACAAATTTTGATATTTTCATTGTGAATCAGTTTTTTGACGACTCTTCTGGCTTTTTCTCCGCCTCTGCTGTGAACTGAGAGAATTTTAACCTTGTCTTTCATGGCGTCGGCTAATTTATTGAGGATCTTTGCCTGTTTTCTGCAGTGGGGGCAATTATATGACCAGACCTCCAATAGAACCAGTTTGTCTTTATAGTCACTCAGCCTGCAAGGGGAGTCTTCAATTGATTTTATTTCAAATTCAGGAGCATCAACTGCTTGTTGCTTTTTTTTGCAGCTTGGAAAAACAAAAATCAGTGAAAGGAATATGGATATGCTGAGAATTTTACGCATTGATAGCTCTACTTTCTATCCAAATAATCAGGGGAATATGGATATAAGGTTGATGGAATTATGATTAAAGATAATCATCCAGGGTACTTTTCAGAAGTCGGAAAGGTTTGTATCCGCGCATTATTTTGCGGATATAACCATTTTTGTCAATAATCATCATATGCGGAACTGAATGCAATTTATGATAAGGAGGCAGCTTGGAGAATTTTCTTGATACCCTTTTGTTGTCAAAGCAAAGGGAGATGTTTTTGTGTTCAATCATTTTTTTGGCAACCGTTGAATCAGGTCCGGCTCCGCTGGTATGAACAGTGATAATAGCAACTTTGTCGGGATCAATCTCTTCAGCCAATTTTTTTATTTCTTTAGCTTGTTTTTTGCATTGGGGGCAGTTGAACTTCCAAAATTCCAGGAAAACAGTTTTCCCTTTATAATCTGACAAAGAACAACTTTTGCTGTTGGAGGTTGGCAGATTAAAGTTTGGGGCTTTTATGAAAAAAGGTGTTGAATCATAGAAGGGACGCCAGAACATCATGGTAAAACCGGTTAAAACAAGTGCGAACCAGAGAATAAGTATAGATTTTTTCCTGTCTATGCCGATTTTGACTACTTTGTTCCGCTTGAAAATATTGTAACAGGCAAAGGCGGTAATAATGCCTTCGCCATAGGCCAGCAGTTGAGGAACAGTTACAAAGGGCAGGGGATAGAATGACAGTTGTGGAAAGATGTTGGGGATGCCTTCAAAAAATGTTCTGATTAAAAGGGCCGGGGTCCACACAACAAAAGTAAGATGCAGATTTTCCTTAAGTTTGGATTTTTTGTTGAGGTAAAAATTAAATAAGAAAAACAGAATGAGCAAAGGGATAAGATCGTAAAAGGATACTCTTTTCAAAAAAAGGAGGAGCTCAGTTGTGCCCAAGTCGATATTTTTGAGGAATCCTTCAATTACTTTGCCAAGAGGAAAAAGGTGTGACGCAAAAAGAAAAATGAAGATAAAAGTGAAAAAATCGCCTTTTGCCTTTTCGTCATTTTGTGAAATATTTTTAACGCGGGCAGAAATATTAAAGCAGGTGGAGAAAAAATTATTGAGAAATTTTATGAACATTATTATTTCCTTATTTCTTTTTCAACCTGCGATCGGCTGCTTGTCTTATAACCTGAGGAATATTTCTGGAACGGGCCAGAGATTTCAAATCATGGGATCTAATGGAATTGAGCAGGTTCAAGGAGATAGTAATCGGTGTTTTTGGGTTATGAACCAGGTTTAACTTGATTCGATAAGATTTGACCCATTCCTTTTTTGAAGCGATAAACCTGATGACATCTTCAGGCATCTGTTTGTTTTTGCTGTATTCTTCTATTTCTCTATCTGTAATTCTTGGAGATTTGATTACAGCCATATACACCATTTTGTTGCTATCCCTGATCAACTTGGAACGTTGAAAGCGATTACCAACCTGAGCCAGTCTTATTTTGGCGGTTACTGGAAGTTGAGAAATTCTGACGGGACGATTTAAATCCAATTCGTCCTCATCTACTTGATCTTCTTCAATTATTTCTTTTTCAGCGTTTTTAAATTTATGATCCTGTTCAGCTGCTTTTAATTCTGCATCTATTGGATCTTCTTCTTCATCAACTTCATTTTCAATAGCTTTTATCATTTCGTAATAGGCTTCAAGATTTAATTCAAGTTTGTGTCTGGCGGCCAACTCTATAATTTTGTTGGCAGTGGACATGGGAGTAACTGCGTTGAGATATAGATTTTCGATAATTTCGGGAGCATTTATGAGACGGCGATGATTGTCAGCTATTATAGATACTATTTCTTCATTATGATGGCTTGCCATTTTGGCAAGAGTCTTGTTTTCAACATTATCGTGGCTGATAATAAGTTTAAGCAGATCTGGTTCAAAAGGGAAAAAACTCAAGAAATGAAGTACTTCCCCGGGCAGATCATCTGACAACAGATTGAGAATCATTTTCTGGGGGAATTCAGAGATGGTATTTTCGACGGTATCTCTTAATTCATTATTAGTTACGGCCAATTGATAAAGACCATTGATAAGTTGGTTTGGATCCAGACCCGGCAATACTCCTCGGGCAAAGGCAGAATTGATTTTTGTAGAATTTTTTTTCAGAATGATGTTTACTTTTGAGCTCAGTTCCTTTGAAGTCAGAGGTTTTAGTGAATTGTAATTTACTTGCATAATGATTAAGTTAATTTCCTGTTCTGAGTTTATATCCTATACCTGTTAAATAGCAACTTGATGATTCATAGTAGTTGTTTCCCGGAGCAATTGCAAAAAGCCTTTTTGCCTGACCCCACAGATACCAGTTTTTAAAAACAGAAATCCTTGATATCATACTGAAGATATAGTTCCGGGATATATCTCCTGCTCCATAAAAAGCCAATATAAATCTTTTGCTTATGATAAATTCTCCTGACAGATGAAAGATTGAATTAAGATCTGTCTGATTTATGCCTCCTTCAATGAAGAAATAATCTTTATATCCCAGGAAAAACTCAAAATTTCCTCCCCAGCCGGGATTTGTTTTATTGGATAATTTTTCGTATAGAGTTGTTTCGCCAGCTTCAATCTCAGAATAATTGCGCTTCATCAGGTAAAAAGGATCTGTTAACCAGGGAGAAAATTTATCAAATCCCCCTGCTATAGCGACTTTGAAACCGAGTTTGAAGTTTTTTGGTTCAAATTTGGCTTCAAGGTGAATTTGACCTCCATAATAATCAAAAGAATCCGGTTTTAATGATGAAAAGGTTATCCCGCTTGTCAGATTCTGATTAAATTCAAAATTGGCAAAAATTGAACTGTTAAGAAATTTAGTGGTTGAAAAGGGGATAAGTTCTCCTCTGTCTTGATCTATGTTTGTTAAATTGTTCATGTTATCAGGATCTGAAAGTTTTTTTGGAAAATTTTTATCCAGGAGGAAAGAAATTCCTGTTTTGTACTTGTTCAAAAAACTTAACGAAAAAGTGCCACCAAAAATTTCGGGATCTACAAAATCATTCATATATCCCTGCAGGTGCAGATTTTCATCTTTCAGATCGAAGGAACCGCTGCTGTGTTGATGATCCATAAAGATGAGATTGTTGAAGTGGTGCATCAAAAGGCCGTTGCCTAAAGTAAAATTGTATTCTTCACCAATCCTGATTTGACCTTTCAGTTGATTATGTTGACCTCGCCAACTGAGATAGCGAATAGTGTGAGCATAATCTCCGGGGGAATCCCAACCTCTGGAATAGAATTCAAAATTTTTGTTTTTATATGAGGTAATGAAAGGTGCTACCAGTCCAAACCCAATGGAATCTGAAATTGTATCAAACCCGATTTCCATTTTGCCGGCGGGATTACCTTGAAACAAACCCCCGCCAAAATTTAATTCAACCTGAGCCGGTGAGTTTTGGGAAGAAATAAATAAAAATAATGATAAAATAATTGGATTCATATCCATGTATTCTAATCACTTTTGATAAAAAGAAAAATTTTTGAATATCTTGTTTGAAAATTGAGAGGAAAATGAAGGTAGGTGGATTGAAGATAAATAAGGAAATCAACGAAAATGAACTATACGTTTTTTTGCTGGGACATCATCGGGGCATTGGTAAATAATACTGAAATCGTGCAGGATAGGTGAAACTTCCTTGATTTCCGTTGACATGAGAAAGGTAATTTTGATGTAGTTGGCAGGATTGAGGGATAAGGGTCCCGGCGGATCTGCAAAAACAGCAGGAGAATTGTCCCAGGAACCAAATTCGGTGGCTTGGCTGAGTTCATTTTGTACATTTGATGTCTGGGCAAAAACCTTGACACTGGTGCCTATAGGTTCGGTGGCGGACCAGACTACTGAATGCCAGGTCGGGGGACCGCTGGAATCTTCACAGGCTGTAAAGGTAAAAGCATAAGTTCCCTGGGGACGGGTGAAATTATGAAGTCCATAGCCGGTGAAATCGGAGTAAGTATATGGATTACTACCAACATCGAGTGACTGTCCGGTTCCCGAGGCATCCCCGGTTGCGGTTATATCGAGCCTGGTGGCGGTAGAGGCGTTATGACTGATGCCCCAGAGATTTCCATCAAAATCAACCCCAACCCCTCTCATATTGCCTCCGTAAGTATTGGTGTTCATGGTGGTAATGACAGAAGCCGGATGATCGCCATCAGGGAGGGTTTCGTCAATGCGCAGAATGCGGCCGTTGTTATTGTCGGCAGCCCAGATGAAGCCCCTGGTATCAGCTGCAATTCCTGCTGTATTGGCAGTATAGGTTATTCGGGACCAGACCCCGTTGGCAAGTTCGGTGTAATAATCGGGATCTGAGTAGGGAAGACGATTGGGGCGGTACCGGTAGATGCGGGAGGAATTCCATCCACCAAACCAGATGTTGCCGATTTGATCGACTCCTATTCCGTAAAATTCGTTGTTTCCGTCAGGGTATTGATCATCAACAGCCAGAACCGGTCCTACAGGATGGTTGGGATCCTGGGTGTCAATGAAAGTAGTGGCTCCGGCAATATCACCACGACCGCTTATCCAGAGCATACCATCTGAATCCACTGCACAACCGTATGGTCTAATGCCATCAGGGACAATTGCAAAATCGATAAATTGTCCGGTGACTCCGTCAATCTGGTAAAAAACATTATTGCTGGTACTTTGAGCATTGCCGGAATTGGGATAGAAGGTTCCTACCCAGACATTGGAGGCACCAATATCCATGGTTCCTTTATCAAGGCAGACACTTCGTCCAACTTGATTGTTTTCAGCATAATTTACCGTCATGAGGACACATTCATCATCGAGGCCATAAAACTCGGGAGCTGGCAGACCGTTGGTGCAGACAGTGTTGATGTCATCAAGGAGGCCATCTTCGTCACAATCAGGGTTGATTTGACCGTCACCGTTGAGATCTTTGCTGGTTTGGATGATTCCATCTCCATTGCGGTCAATACAATTGGAGAGTTTAGAAGCAATTTTGGTGACGGAAGCTGTTCCGCCGAAGGCACGGTTGGCAACCCAGACGTCGAAGTTGTAATCTACAGCTGTTCTGGAAGGGCTGTTGTTGTTGAGTTGAACCTGTTCTCCATGAACATCGAGGCAATTTCCATTTTGCAGATAGGCAACAGGTTTGCCGAAACAAGTTGTTGAGAGATAACGTCCAACTTCAGAGACAGTTTTTGTGTCGATTTTGGTGACGGTGCCTCGACCATAGTCATTGGTGTTGGCGATCCAGAGATAATTGAAATTGGCGTCTGTCTGGTCAAGGATAATGTCACCGTTTGGATCAAGTCCGGTTCCTTCGTTTTCGGCGTTTGGATCATCATCTCCAAGGGGCAGGGGATCAGTGCCATAATCTACCACATTGCAATTAGAACTGCAGTTACCGCATTCGTTGGTAACGCCTTCATCAATTTGATCATTGCAATTGTCATCGATTCCGTTGCAGATTTCTTGGGCGCCGGGATGAACGTGTTCGTTGGTGTCATCACAATCGGGGCCGAGTTCACAACCATCACCATATCCGTCACCATCTTCATCAGTACCGTTGGGGCATTGATCATTATTGGTGTTGTTGGTGTTGTTGGTGTTGTTGGTGTTGTTGGTGTTGTTGGTGTTATTGTTGTAGATTCCAGATTCACCTTCGCAGGAGATGATGAAGATTAAAACTCCACTCAGTAAAAGGAACAGGGTTGATTTGTATAAAAGTTTTGTTTGCATTGATCTACCTCTATTTACATTTTACTCTTTTTTTTTCACTTTTCAAGTTGTAAAAAAATCAATTAATTTAGCAAGTTGCCTTGGAGCTATTTGGTTTGTTGGTTAGCGTTTGTCAATTCATTTGCCTGCCACGGAGATTGGGCCAATCATGATGGAAGGAATGCGGTAGGAAGAAGGCTGGTAGGGATCGCTGCCAATAAATTTAATTTTTTTCCAGAAGGTTTTGTGGTTGTCAGCTATATTCAATTCTTTGATCGGCAGAAATCTTTTGCCGTTTTTAATTAGAAATCCTTTGATTCCATGGGAAAAATCTCCGGTTGTCGAATTGGAGTTTCCCCCATTGAAATGGGTGATCAGGATTCCGTTGTTCAATTTTTGCAATAAGGATTCGAGGTTGTGTTTTCCCGGTTGAACTATGATGTTGCTTCGATCACCGGTAGTGACATCCATATCAGTTTTAGCACCATAATAAGTGTCGACATAAATATTATCTAATTTACCATTTTTGATAATTGGTAATTTTTTGGCTCCTATTCCTTCCGAATCAAAATATCCTGTTCCCAAGCCTTTTGCAAGCAGGGGATTGTCAAAAAGTTGAAGCTTGGATGACGCGATTTGTTTGCCGATGGATTTGTCAAAACAGCTCCACTTGCCGTGAAAAGCCCGGGCTGAGAGGGGTCTCAACAATTCCGCCATCACCCTTTTTGCTGCTCGATTTTCAATGATAACAGGAAGTTTTCCAGATTTTATTTTTTTTGCTCCCAACCTTGAAGTTGTGCGCTCGGCTGCCAGTTTGCCTATCTCATCAGCTTTAACAAGATCTGAAAAATAGCGAGTCGAGGAAACAACGTAATCTGAAGGTCTTCCTCCGGCTGGATCCATAATGCTGAGACTTGCAAAAAGATAAAAGGAAGTGCTTTTTTCAAAGCCGGTAAACCCGTTGCTGTTTACCATGAGATATTTCGAATATTGGTCACCAAACCCTGAAGAGGCAGAAATCAATGTTTTGCCACCATTGGATCTGGCGGAATCACCGGCGATTTTTGCGATGTTTTTGCGTTTTGCCAAGTCCAGGGAAGCAATATTCTTGTCAAAAATTTGAAGATTATCTGGTTTGGATTTGGGATAGAGATCCGGTGAGGGCAGATGTCGATCCTTGTCTTTTTCCAGGTATCTGGTCAAGGTAACAGCTTCTTCAATAAAATTATTGAGACTTTCTTCTTTTAAATCGGAGGTGGAATGGTTGGCATATTTACCGTCTATATATAATTTTACTTTGGCTGTATAGGTGGTGGAACCTTTGATTTCTTCCCATTTTCCATCTCTGTAGGCTACTTTATTGCTGCGGTTTTTACTAATTCTGGTCGAAATTTGTTTGCAACCTGCTTTTTTTGCTCTTTCAATCAGTTGGGAAGCAGTTTTTTCCATCTTTTTTCTGGAAGATTTTGTATTTTTCATTTTAAAGCTCTCCTTATTGAACTTCTTAGTGTGCAGTACCGCCGACAGTAATTTTTCCTACCTTCACCGTGGGAATACCAAGACCTACAGGTACGCTTTGTCCGCCTTTGCCGCAAGTCCAACTGCCTTCATCCAGCTTGGAATCATTTCCAACCATTTTAATATCTGCCAGAACTTCGGGGCCGTTGCCAATGATATTTACATCTTTTATCGGGGTAGTGATTTTGCCATCCTCAATCAGATATCCGGTTTTGATATAGAAAGTGAAATCTCCTGCTCCTATCATCACCTGGCCGTTGGTAAAAGTTTGGGCGTAAATTCCTTTTTTTACGGATTTGATAATATCTTCGGGTTTGTGAGGTCCGGAATTCATGTAGGTATTGCGCATCCTGGGAAGGGGCATGTGGCGAAATGATTGTCTGCGACCATTTCCTGTAGGCTTGACTCCGAAATGTCTGGCACTGAGTTTGTCATGCATAAAGGTCTTGAAGATGCCATTTTCAACAAGTTGGGTTTTCCGGGAATCATTTCCCTCATCGTCCATGTTGATTGAACCCCTCATATTTTCCAAACAGCCGTCGTCATAGATGTTGACAAGTTCAGGAGCTATTTTTTTATTAATTTTGTCGGTATAAATGGTGATTTTTTTACGGGCAAAATCAGCTTCCATCCCGTGTCCAATTGCTTCATGGAGAAGAATTCCACTGCTGCCTGGGCCGAGAACAACTTCCATCTCTCCCACGGGACCGGCTACACTGTCAAAGAGGATAACTGTTCGCTTGACAGCTTGATCGGCGATATCATTGATTTTTGCCGAAGTGAACAACTGTGGTCCTTTGCGGGTTGCGGTACGATAATAGTTGGCTTCTCTGCGATTATTCTTTTCGGCAACACAGGAAGTTATCAAGGATGCCATGGGGCGATAATCATATCCGCATCTTCCCAAAGAATCCATGATGAAGACTTCTTCTTCGGAGTCGCTGTAATTAACCTTGACCTTTTTTATTCTTTCATCTTTTTTGAAGATCTTATTTTC
>JAWLEA010000142.1:0-8747 GCA_041686345.1 Polyangia bacterium
CCAAAGTTGTGGCAACTTAGAGTTCCCGCATCTGAGGCAAACTTCTCATTAAGTCAAAAACCCCACTTCTGGGATGGAAAGAAAAATAGCAAAAAGAAGTAAAGGAAATCAAAATTTCATTAAACCTCAAATTCCGGGGGTGAAATTTCCCCGAGTCCATGGTATGAATACAACAATGAAAACTCATTTCACCAGCACCTGCAGGTTCTGGTGAAATGAATAGCAAATTTCTGGAATTTCTCAGGTTTCACGGAGGTCAATTTAATGTCATTTTCCCTTGTTTTATTGTTTTCCACCTTATTAAGCTTCAATACTTCCTTTGAAAAAGTCGTCAACCAACACACCGAAGAAGGAAAAATTTCTCAGAGGGAAAAATTGAATATCCTCTATGATGCTGTAGTTTCTCCCGAAAAATTAGCAAAAAAATGGCAGACTCTCTTGCAAAATTCTCCTATTGAGCCAGATCAGGCAACTTCGATCCTGGTAAGTGTTTTTCAAAACAGAATGAAACATGGATTTAAAAATGATATGCAGGGATTTCCTCAAGAATTAGATTATTATCTGGATTCAGATACTCGTCCTTTGCGAGTCTACTACGAATCAGTCTCCTACGAATCCAAAGCAGCAGCAGTTCTTGAAGCAGCCGAATATGCCTGGGATATACAGATAGATCACTGGGGTTTTTATGAACCGCTGATAGTTACTCCCGAAGAAAGATACCGAATCTATCTTACTGACAGCGGGATGGGAGGCGGTGGCTACAATGCCCCTGTTTCCGATTATCCCGAAACCTCCCACGACGATTGTACTTCCTATATTGTCATCGATAAAAGCAACGATGAATACTCAATTCCTTCGGTAACCACCCATGAGTTCAATCACGCACTCCAAGGTGCCATGGATTGTCTTGAACCCCCGGTATGGTGGGAGAATACCGCCACCTACATAATGGTGGCCGTTTACCCCTCCTCTTTGCCCTATATTGGCTATTATCTTCCTTCCTTCCAGGAGGCTCCCCATGAATCTCTCAGTTTTTTCCAGCAAAATGGAGCTTATCAATATGGTGGTTTTATCTGGCCTCTTTACCTGGCCGATAATTATGGCGCCAAAACTTACCAGGATGCCATACTGATCAGGGAATTCTGGGAAGAATGCATTCAAAGTTCAGGATTTACCAATAATGATCCAAACTATCTCAAAGCTATTGATAATCTTTTGCAGGAATCCGAACAGACCTCTCTCAATACAGCCTTTGAGGAATTCTCAAAAGCCCGCTATTTTATCGACAACAATGTTTCCCAGTATCATTCCATGCTTCCCGGAGCTGACAACTTGAAACCTGCTCCGCTGTTAAATGCCACTCTGAACACCGCTGTTGAGTCCAGCTATTCACCAGATTTATCAGAAGCCCCCAAACCATATGGTGTCAACTATATCAAACTGGATAACGAAACCGGTTATGATCGTTCAACCGTGGTGGAATTAACCAATACCGAAGGTGATAATCCCTGGTTGTTGCAACTTGTATCTTTCGACAACGACAAAGTTATTTTTTCCGAAAAAATTGAAGGTATCCAGACCATCATTTATAATCCCGGCGAAGTTGGAGATGCCCTTTTGATTGTACAGCATCTCGGCAATGAAACCTTTTCTCCAGACAATCTTCCCACTTCCGGCAGCAGTTATACCATCAACATCAGACCGGAAATTGCTCTGCCTTTCATAACTTTCGTCCACCCGGGCGACCTTTATGCAGGTTCAACCAAAGATCTTACCATCATGGGCACTGATTTTCAGGATAATTTTACCCTTTCTTTTGTTCCCGACGGACATATCACCGTCAATGAAGTTACTTATATTGATGACAACAATCTGTCAGCCAATATAAGCATCAGTCCCGAAGCTCTGCTCGGAGACTATTCGCTGACCATAACCCATGAGGATGAAGGAACCAACACTATGGAAAAAGCAATAAACGTTCTGGAAAATCCCGATACTGGTTCCTCAGAAGGTTGCAGTTGTCAGGTTGGCATTGCCGATACTTCCTCCCCTTCTCTTTTCCACTTTTTCACTGTTCTTTCCATCCTGGGACTTGCTTTGCGTTTTAAAATCAAAGGCTGAACCATAAACCCTTCCCAGATTTTTCCCCTTTCTCTTCAAGCCCCAACCAATAGCCCCTGTTTCAAAATTAAATTAATTATTGGATAGTTGTTTAATTTGGAGTATATTTGTCCATTATGAAATCAATCAAGTATTATATATTTTTATTTTTATTATTGCTTCCCTTTTCAAACAGTATTGCAGTCAATTCCTTCAAAACCAACAAGGTTTATCAATTTTCCTTCTTTAAAAATGTTCCCACCTATCGTGCCAATTTCAAAAGAGATGGTAAAATCGGTTATTTTGGTCCAACTTCCTTTGTAATCAAATGGAAATTCAAAGCCGGAGGCAATATTTCATCTTCACCAATTCTCGACAAAAACGATAATATTCTTTTTGGCAGCAGTGATAATCACCTCTATTCAGTTAATTCCAGCGGACAATTGAATTGGAAATTCAAAACCAGTGGAGATGTTGATTGTACTCCAACAATTGCCAAGAATGGTGACATCTATTTTGGCAGTGATGACAACTATTTGTATTCTCTGAGTTCAAGCGGCAGGCAGAAATGGAAAGTACGTCTCAGTGGTTATGCCAGAACCAGTCCCCTGGTTTTCAATGATGGCCTGGTAATAACTACTTCCTATTACGGATATCTTTACGGAATTAAAAATGGAAAGATAATCTGGAAAAAATATTTTGGCGGCTATTCCAAATCATCTCCCTCCTGGAACAAGAAGAGCAAAAGAATATATGTTGCCACCAGAAGGGGCAAGGTCAGTGCCTGGACTAAAAAGGGCAAGAAAATATGGCTTAAACAGATTACTAATCGCTCCTATCGATATCTTCGCAACAGCACCGTTCCAATAGGTGAAAACGGTAATCTGTACATTTCAACCACACAAGGCGTTATTTCCATTAATCCCAAAGGCAAGATCCGCTGGCGCATCCCTCAGATCAAGGCTTATATTCCTCCCTCAAGATACGATAAAAACCATTGGGTTGTAGTTTCTCAACACGGCTATTTTTTTAAATTCAACAACAGTGGCAAAATAATCAGAAAAAAGAAAATAACCGGGAGCTTCAATTATTCAAGTGTACTGGTTGACGGCAAAGGCAACAGTTATTTCGGTTCCAGAGACAATCACTTTTACGGAGTTGACCCCAACAACAAGTTGCTTTTTAAAAAGAATACAGGTAACAATGTCGATACCTCGGCTACCATCGGTTCCGATGGAACTTTATATTTCGGTTCCAACTCCAATTATATTTACGCCCTTAAAAAAAGTGGAAACTAAAGGGGAACGTTTAAAGTAATCCGGGTAATTGCATTTTATACAAGTTTGGTTCCAGGTTTTACATTAAGATCAAGTGAACTCACCTCGTATTTTCCTTTTTCATCTGTTTCACAGCTCAAAATCATGGCTTCAGAAACACCAAATTTCATTTTTCGGGGCTTGAGATTAGCCACAACTACAACCTGTTTACCAATGAGAACCGAAGGTTCCGGATAACTTTCTCTTATTCCTGCCATTACCTGTCTGGGTTTAGCTTCTCCCAGATCCACCTGAAGTTTAAGCAAACGATCGGCTTCTTCAACTTTTGAAGCAGCTACAATCTTGCCCACCCGCAACTCAACCTTGGTAAAATCTTTGAAATCCAGATATTTTTTCTTTTTTACCTGTTTTTTCTTTTTCTGGGCCTTGCGCTTCTGAGCTCTTTCTATCTTGGCCCAAGTATCGCGCAAGCTAACAGTCTGATTGAAAACAAGATTTTTGCTGGTAGAATCGTAACGATCCACTACATAATAACCCAGTCTTTCAAATTGATAGCGCTCTTCAGGACTGGCCTGGGCCAGAGAAGGTTCGAGGCAGCAATTCTCAAGCACTTCCAATGAGGCCGGATTGAGACTTTCCAGAAAATCATCAGCCTCAAGGGGATTGCTTGTATTAAACAGGCGGTCGTATTTGCGTACCTTCGCTCTGAGGCAATGTCTGGCCGATACCCAGTGGGAGGCACCCCTGACTTTGCGACCGTCGGGAGAAGAACCGCCTCTGGATTCTGGATCCCAAGTGCAGTGTAATTCTTTTACTTCACCTGTTTTGGAATCTTTAACCACCTTGTTACAGGTAATCAGGCAGGCATAGCGCAATCTGATTTCCCGACCCGGAGCCAATCGATGCCATTTGCGGGGAGGTTTTTCCTTAAAATCCTCACGTTCAATATATATTTCACGAGTGAAGGGAATTTTGCGGGAACCTTTTTCCGGTTTACCTGGAAAATAAGGTGCATCAAATTCATCAGTCTTGTCTTCGGGATAATTGGTAATAATAATTTTGAGAGGATCCAAAACAGCCATTACCCGGGGAGAAGTTGCATTAAGATCTTCTCTTAGCGTATGCTCCAGAAGTGCAATATCAACAATACTGTCACGTTTAGCCACTCCGATTTTGTTGCAAAATTTACGGATTGAAGAAGGGGAGTAACCTCTTCTTCTCAAACCGGAAATAGTTGGCAGGCGGGGATCATCCCAACCGTCTACAATCTTTTCTTGCACCAGGCGAGCCAATTTGCGTTTACTCATGACTGTATAGGTGAGATTGAGCCGGGCAAATTCGATTTGTTGGGGTGTTGCCGGGACCGGAGTGTTTTCAATGACCCAATTGTAAATGGGGCGATGATCTTCGAATTCTAGAGTACACAGGGAATGGGTGATGTGTTCAATGGCATCTTCGAGTTCATGGGCATAATCGTACATTGGATAAATACACCATTTATCTCCGGAGTTATGATGAGACGCATGTTTGATGCGATAAAGAGCAGGATCTCTCATGTTCATATTGGGGTGGGTCATATCGATTTTGGCTCGAAGAACATGTTCGCCATCGCCAAATTCTCCATTCTTCATTCTTTGGAAAAGATCCAGATTTTCTTCGATAGTACGATCGCGATAAGGAGAAGGTTTGCCGGGATTATTATAATCACCCCGGTAATCTTTGAATTCTTCAACGCTCAGGCTGTCCACATAAGCTTTTCCTTCTTTGATGAGATAGACGGCCCATTCATACATCTGATCAAAATAGTCAGAAGCGAAGTATAAACGATCCTCCCAGTCAAACCCCAGCCAACTGACATCCTGCTTGATTGCCTGTACATATTCATCACTCTCACTCAAGGGATTTGTATCATCAAAACGGAGATTGCATTTACCATTATAATCAGCAGCTATACCGAAATTAAGGCAAATAGCTTTGGCGTGCCCTATATGAAGATATCCGTTGGGTTCCGGCGGGAATCTGGTGTGGATGCAACCATCATTTTTGCCGGATTTAATCTGCTCGTCAATAATTTCGGTAATGAAATTGGGAGCTACATTTTTATGTTCAATATTAAGTTCATTTTTATTTTTATCAGCCATTATTATATTTCTCCAATAGGTTGAATCTGAATATCGCTGTCAAGTTCCTGGTAACTCAGTACCACAATCTGAGGAATTTCAACAGCAAGAATCTGTCTCAAATACCGACGAATATCCATGGAAGCGACAATAACCTGCTGGGTTACCTCGGAAGCCATCTCTGCAAAAACATTGCCGGCGGTTTTTTGAATTTCCAGGGTTACCTCGGGATCAAGCGACAAGAAAGAACCTTTGTCGCCTTTTTGAATACCAGCCCGAATCTCTTCTTCGGTATCATGAGATGCTAAAAATACAGGAAGTATCCCCGAAGAGCAATACCTGGCACTTATTTCTTTCTTGAGGTCCATCCTGACGTATTCAGTGAGAATTACCGGATCATTTTCTTTATCTACCCATTTTTTTAATGAATACAAGATTTTATCCATATAACGAGTACAGATGTTCTCCTCAACCAAACGGGAACAAATATCTGTCAAAAGACCAAGCTCCACGGGATCAGGATAGCATTCCTCAACCAGGGCTGGTTGTGTTTTTTTGAGAGCCCCGATGAGGACAGAAACTGAATCCATATTCACCAGTTCATAGCCGTATTTGGATAAAATCCGATCGAGATGAAAGGAAAGCAGGGAGACCGAATCGTAAAAAACCGTTTTATCATCCATGACTTTTTCCAATTCCTCATTGTCAAGCCAATAGTAGGAAGATGGCAAAGATATTTCCACCTGGCGCCTATCCAGGCTATGTTCTTGCAATTGCGAAGAAGAAAGGCGACAAGCCTGATAGTCCGGGATGATCTTTCCCTGCCCTCGCTTGGTTTCGTTGAGCAGAATCTGGTAAGAGAAATCAGTTAAAGCCGGATTTATCTTGATTGAAACCGGAGGTACAATCAGCCCCCGCTCCCAATAATTACGAGATCGTATTTCTCCGATCAACTCCTCCTGTAAATATTGGCGATCTTCATCAGTATTGTATATCAACTCACTCAATTCAGTTGAAATTTCCACAACCAGAGGCCTGACCAGAGGCAAAGGCAATTCCCCACTGTTTTTTTCTTGATTTGAAGGAGTGTGTTCAGTTTGATTGGATTGAAGTCGATCTCCCGGCATCAACTCACTCTTATCCTGTCCGGGAGTTGATTTTTCTATTTTGTATCCCACAAAAGCAAAGGTGAGACCGAGAATCATAAAAGGCAAAAATGGCAAACCAGGCACTAAAGCCATAAGAATCAACAAAGCCCCAACCCATTTTACTGCTGCCGGATGGGCAAGAATCTGTGAACTGATATCTTCTCCCAATTCAGTGTTCTGATCTTCAGAAGCAACCCTGGTGATAATAAAACCACTGGCCAAAGAAACAAGCAGTGATGGAATCTGAGAGACAAGTCCATCTCCTATGGTAAGAACACTGTATGTCGAAACAGCTTCAGCAGCTGACATTTCCATCTGCATCATTCCCACTGCCAATCCGCCAATAATATTGATAACAGTAATTATCAACCCAGCTATGGCATCCCCTTTGACGAATTTCATGGCTCCATCCATGGCGCCATACAACTGAGATTCTCTTTGCAGGGATCTGCGGATTTTTCTGGCTTCTTTGTGGGTAATATGACCGGAACGCAATTCAGCATCAATTGCCATTTGTTTTCCAGGCATTGCATCCAAAGTAAAACGAGCAGCAACTTCGGCTACCCTTTCTGAACCTTTGGCTATCACAATGAATTGGATCAGGGCGAGAATCAGAAAAACCACCGCTCCCACAATAATATTGCCCGAAACCACAAAATGCCCGAAAGAATCAATAACTCTGCCTGCATCAGCCTGCAGCAGAATCAATCTGGTGGTAGCCACGTTAAGACCGAGTCTGAACATGGAAGCAAGCAACAAAAGAGAAGGAAAAGTTGCAATTTTGAGAGGCTCTGTCACATAAAGCGAGATGATCAATAAAGTGGCACTCAAAGAGATATTCACTGTCAAAAGCAGATCAACCAACAAAGTAGGCAGCGGAATGATCATCAAAACCAGAATTAAAACAACAATTAAAGCTAATAATACATTTGCCTGGGGAAATGATTTCAGTCTACTCATAAGGATTAGCCCTTACTCTGGTCAAAGGGGTACAAAATTTGGTCTGGTGGATTTGAAGTTCAGGTAAATTGCAACAACAAATAACTATATATTTTCCAAATTCCCCTGTGACCCAATTTGTTTATTTTGTATCAAGTTTCATGTATCCAAAAGAAAGGTCATCGCCTGAACACGGATATTTATCTCATCTGCTTTGTCGTAATATCTTGAAACAGTATCTACCTGGAGTTCTTATTTCAGAATAAATAATCACAGTCTGCGACTTGGAATTTGAATTGATCTGCTTTGTCGTAACTTCTTGAAACAGCATCAACTGTATCTGCAAACTTACTCCGCTTATCTCAATCCAACTTTAGCCGCAACCAAATAACTTGTATCCTGAAGCAAAAACTTGCTGCAAAGTTATTTCGCACATCTGAGACAAATTTTTTATTCAGTCAAAAACCCCCATCTGGGACGGAAACCATCAAACATCTTCAGGGACGATATAGATCGAATACACCATATATTTCGGGGGAAATTATTCTTAATTGGCTGTGATTTTTATCAAAATATGAAATAAAAACCAGAACTTTTTTTCCAGCGAGATTGGCAGAAGCCATATGGGTAAAAAGAGGATCTCCCTCATAGGAGAGATTTGAAAAAGAATCGTTGAAAAAACAATTGGAAGGAACGAGATCAACATTTTCAACAGGCAAACCCAGAACAGTTCCATCACCAGTGATATCAGCACTACAATATTGAACATCCTCACTCTTTTTCAAAGTCATTTTTCCAGAAAAATTATTTTCCCCAACAGTCTCCAGATTCAATTCAATTTGGGTACACAAATCAATTCCATTCCGAACCAATCGACTCTGGGAAACATCACCAACCCATTTCCCCTCAAACTCACTGATATTCTTACATGATACACCAACAAGCAATATAACAAGAAAAAACATAAATTTGGGTTTGAAAACAGTAAAAGTGCTCATACCTGAAATTTAGCCTGAATAAATACCATCTGCAAGTAATTCCCGATCCGGGTTAGGAATTTTCCCTTTCTTCCCTCCACTACTCTATGTAATTTTCCAATCTCCCTGCAATCCACAAAAAAATAAAGAATTTCAAAAAAAATGAAAACTTTTTTCAAAATATTT
>JAWLEA010000143.1:0-8725 GCA_041686345.1 Polyangia bacterium
GATCAAGTGTCAAGCCTGGCTCAAGAACTGGCGGATCACATACCGCCAACGCTGGCTGGAATACAAGCGAGGCCATCGTAAAACGAAGTTCCCTTACGGGACGTTCAAACTCGCGCGGGAACATGATGTGAGGGTTGCTCGGCGCAGTCGGGAAGCAGAAGATCTGCTTCTGGTGCTACCAGAATTTGCCTGAGAAGGCGTCAAGTGCGTAAACTGGGAACCAGCAGAGTTTAGCAGCGTTTGTGATGAGTAAAAATCAGGGGAGAGCCCGTTTAGACGGGACAGGTGTATTTTGGGCGGTATTTTTTTGTTTTATTTGGGTAAATTTGGATAGTTTGGGGAGAGAAAAAACGAGAAAAAGGGGTAAAAACGCCGAGTACAAAAAAAGAATGGTGGTTTCCAGGGAAAGTAGAAAAACTCGACCCGGTCAGGATTGTGTGCTAATTTGAATTTATGAAATTGTTTCAAATTTTGGTACTATTGCTGTTTTTATTTTCCGGATGTGGGTCGCGTAGTGATTTTCCCGATCTTATTTCGGAGATTCCATTGAGGGCTCCTGAAAATTTTCAGGGTCAATTGCTAGATATTAATAACATTTTGTTAAGTTGGGATGAAACTCCCGGAGCCAGTGCTTATAAAGTTGAATTTCGTAATTCTGCCGGTCCTTTCCAGATTATCCCTGGAGGCGGGGAAGTTAAGGATACTGAAATACGGCATGAGAATCTTTCTCCTTTTGCCAATTATTTTTATCGTGTGTCTTCTCTTAACAGCAAGGAAGTATCTGAGCCTACTGAGGTTTTGAATGTGCATACACATCTGCCTTGGGAAAGATTGGGATTTGGCGAGGACAGCAAATTTGACATTGGTACTTTCAATATTCAGCATTTTCCCAGAGCTGGTTCAATTACTGTGGAGCAGGCAGCAACAGCGTTGAATAATTTGGAGTTGGACATAATTGTTTTTCAAGAAATTGAAGATAGTCACAGTTTCAATGAAATGCTTGAGAAGTCAGGGTATAACGGTTATCTGTCAAATTCTGCAGCTTTTGATGTTAACCAGGCCGTTGCTTATGATAAACAATCTGTTGAACTTCTGAAGGTTGAAGAAATTTTTCTCGATGATATTCTTTTGTTTCCTCGGCCACTGCTGGTAATGGAATTTTCCTGGAAAGAAAGTAATCCTTTTTGGGTTGTCAATCTTCATCTTAAATGTTGTGGTGATGGTATTATAGACGAAAGTCAATATGATGATGAGGAATACAGGCGGATTAGAGCAATTAGCAAATTAGCTTCCTGGATAGAAATGTATCATCCTGATGATCCGGTAATTGTGATTGGGGATTGGAATGACGATATAACCGAGCCAGATTATAAAAATGTTTTTCTTCCTCTGTTCGATTCTGAAGAGGGCTGGTTTTTTGCGGATATGGAGATTGCAACTGATAATAATGCTCTTTGGTCATATCCAAGTTATCCCAGTCATTTGGATCATATTTGTCTTTCTGATGAGTATGAAAATATCTTCAGCGCTCCTGAAACATTAGTGGAGGTTATTCCTCTGCATCATTACTATTATAACGGATTTAATGACTTTGAGTCTAGTTTGTCCGATCATCTGCCTTTGGCTATTTCTCTTCCGGAAGTTCCCTGAAAGAGGATTCATTAAAAATTACGCCTCCAGGCAGAGGGATAAAATAGTGGAAAATTTTAAAGAGGAGAAAGAATTGTAATGGATTTAAATTACCTGGAAATTGAAAAACTGGTCAAAAAAACTGATGAACAACTACAGGGTAAAAGAGTCAGAAAGGTAATTGAGCCCCAGGAGTGGGAGATTCTGTTCAGAATGGGAAAAGAAGTTGATAATCTACTTTTTTCCATTAAGCCCGGTTACAATTTTTTTACTCTGACCAAGAAAAAAAAATCCAGAGGTTTTTCAAGCCCATTTTGTCTTAAATTGAGAAAACACTTGCATAACCAAGTTATCAGGAGTTTGTCTCTTGTTCGTAAAGAAGACAGATTGCTGAAAATATCATTTTCCAACGAGTGGAGCTTAATAGTTGAACTTCTGGGTAGACACGGAAATATTCTGCTTGTTGATCCAGAGGACAAGATCACCGGGATTCATCACCCCAGTTCCTTCACAACCAGAAAACTGCTTCCTGGTTATCGATATACTCCTCCACCTCCCCACAAAATTCCAGTTCCTCAGGTGCGCTTTGATTTGAAGGGTAATATTTTTAAGGAAGTGGAAAATAAAATAGGGGAAGAACTGGAAAAGTTGCAGCGAGAAAAGGTTTACTCTTTTTATCGTAAGCAAATTAAAAAAAGGTTGAAAAAAGTTAAATCCACGATCAAAAAAGTAAGAAATGAAAAGGAAAGGCATAAAATTCACCAAGGTTTTCAACGTGTTGGCAATTTGTTTCTCATAGTTCAATATAACTGGAAACCAAATGAAAAGAAACGTTTTCTGGAAAATCCTCCGGACGGAGGAGAGCCTCTTGAATTGAAAATTCCTGAAGGAATAGAGGGACCGGTATCAGCAGCCAATTATTATTTCAAGATTTATAAAAAGGCAAAACGAGGTTTGGATATTGTTAAAAAAAGATTGCAGGATCTTGAGAGGGAAAAAAATAAATTAGAGAAAGAGATTAAAAAAAGTGAGGAGATTCCCTTTGAAAAATTGGAGAAATTTTATCAGGATTCAAAACAAAAAAAGAAGAAATCTTCAAAAAAACCCGCTAATTTCAGCCATGGTTTCAGGTTTTTTGTGGTGGATGACGGGAAAAAGGTTTATGTAGGCAGAAACGCCCAAGAAAACCATAAGCTTACCTTCAGTTTTGCCAATGGTAGGGATTTTTGGCTGCATGCCCGTAATTTTCATGGATCCCATGTGATTATTCCCATGAATCGTAACGAAGAGCTACCTCAGCAGGTATTAATTGATGCTGCAATGCTTGCTCTTCATTTTTCAGGTGGCAGCAAAAATCGCCAAGGTGAAATTATCTACTCCCGCAAAAAACATCTGAGAGCAGTCAAAGGGGAAATCGGGAAGGTGCTTACTTCCAAAAGCAATAATATTACAGTTAAAATAGATCCCCAAAGGATTGAAGATATTATCAAAAAAAGCAAATATCCAGAACTGATTAGTACTAGTTAGTTCCCATCCCAAAAATGGATGTCATCGTCTGACGATGGAATTTTAATTGATCTGCTTTGTCATAACTTCTTGAAATAGCATCAACTATATCTGCGAAGTTATTCCGCACATCTCAATCAAACTTCTTCCCCAGCCGAAAACCCCACTTCTGGGATGGGAACTAATTAAGTGGGGGTGAATTCAAAATTTTTTATTTTGTCAGGGGTTATTTTTTCTATCTTCAGAGTTTGTTTGTGGAAATTTGCAGGTTCAAAATTGGAAAAGTCTGCCTTAGAATTTTTGCCCTCTGAAATTGAAAAAATAAAAGGAGAGGCGCAAACAGATACAATAAAAGAAGAATTTATCTGATTCTGCAGCAAGATCACTTTTTCCGAATTAATTTGGTTTATTGGGTTTTGCAAGTTCAAAGTTTGGTTTTGCAAGATATGCACCCCTTTTTGTTTTTCAATAAAATTCAATCGAGGCAGAATGGACAGATTTGATTGCAAACCAAGTCCAAGCCATTTCAGGAAAGCTTCTTTCAATGTCCATAATTTCCAGAAATAAACACAGGATGCTTCGGATTTGGCATCCTGTTTTATCATTTGTCTCTCTTCTTTGCTGAATACTTTAGGATTCAAGCGGGCTTTTTCGTTGACCGGTCGGAATTTTTCGAGATCCACCCCAATTTCACGGGTTGCCAGAGCCATCACCGAGAAATCCTCTGTGTGGGAGAGATTGTAGTAGAGAGGAACAGGTGAGAAGTTAATTAGAGGTTGAGACAGATTTTCTGAAAATTCCATCTGTGGCTTATGATTGAAGTTTACCCTTATATATTTGGGAGATATCTGCGTATAACTGTTTAGTACAGATTTTTGAAATATTTTCTGTGGGAAATATCTAAGTTGAGTTGAAAGAGGCAGCTTTTCCATGGATTCAAGTTCCTCTCCACTCAACCAGACCTCTTTTTTGAAATTATTGTTATACTTGTTTAGAACTGAATTGGTTAATTTGAATTTCCACAGATGAATTTGAAGGGGAGAAGCAAGAAGGGATGCGGTATATCGAGAAAGGCCGGTAGAATTATTCAAAATTTAAGATGAAGAACAATTGTATTAGTGGTTGTGAACAAAATTTTCGAGGAAAGCAGTCAGTTTCTGGACAGACTCAAGGGGGCAGGAGTTGTAGATGGAAGCTCGGAGGCCACCAACGGAACGGTGTCCTTTGAGACCGATGAATCCTGCTTCAGTTGCCTTTTTGATAAGCACTGCTTCGAGTTCCTGGTCGTGAAGTCTAAAGGTCATGTTCATGTAGGAGCGATCTTCTTTTTTGGAAATTACCGGTTTGTAAAAATCGGAATATTTGTCAAAAAGATCATTAAGCAGAGCCTGTTTTTTGAGATTGAGGGCGTACATTTTGTCAAGCCCGCCAATATCTTCTTCAAGCCATTTCAAAGTAAGGCCCACCATATAAATAACAAAGGTAGCGGGGGTATTGTACATGGAATTTTTCTTATTATAAATGCGCAGATCAAGCATTTCACTAAGGCCATCGGGAATTCTTTCAAGAAGATTTTTTTTGATTATGACCAGTGCTGATCCTGAAGGTCCAAGGTTTTTCTGAACTCCCCCATAAAGCATGCCGAATTTTGAAATATCAAGGGGTTTTGAAAAGAAGTCTGAGGATGCATCTACGAAAAGAGGAGCTTTGGTTTTGGGAAATTTATGAAATTGACTGCCGGCGACAGTATTGTTGGAAGTGATATGGACAAAGGCTGCATCATCTTTGAATTTCAATTGGTCGACATCAGGAAGTTTGCTGTAGTTGTGTTTTTCACCGCTCCAAATTACATCAGCTGTTCCTTTGGAACGTTTGGCTTCTTTGATGGCTCTTTGAGACCAGCGTCCTGAATCGATGAATTGGGCAACTGCACCTTCAGGAATAAAATCAAGAGCGTTGATCGCCATTACCATACTGGCCCCGCCCTGTACAAAGAGAACGGAATAATCTTCGGGAATTTTATACAATCTTTTGGCTCTGGCAATAGTTTCGATGACAACATCGTCAAAAGCTTTGGAACGGTGGCTTATTTCGGCCAGTCCAATTCCGGTATCTTTGAATTCATAAAGATCTTTCTGGGCTTGTTTAATTGCCGGGACAGGCATTACGGCTGGTCCTGCAAAAAAATTATGTTTTCTGGCCATCATTGAACTCCTTTCAAGGTAAATTGTGAAAAAATTAATTCATTTCTTACTTGATAATTCAAAAAAAAATCTTTTTCAACCAAAATGGTAAAGTTCAAAAAAAAATAATAAAAGCAAAAGCCTGCCAACTGTTGGAATAAATTGAAGTAACCAGTTGTAGTGAAATAATTCTCAAACTAAAAAGAAAAGACTTGGATAAGAACTATTCATTTTTCGAGGAGGAAATAATGAACTCATAAATTGCTTTGATAACTTTGGCAGAAACATGACCTTTATTTTGATATTCCTCGGGGTTGGATTTGCCTTTACCAGCAATAAAGAGGTGGTTGAGAGCTGGGAAAAGCTTGGTGGTGATATTTTTTCTGGTTTTTGCCAATTTCTGCCAATGGATGAATTCGTCTTTGGCGGTAACCTGATAATCTCTTTCTCCTTGCAAAATTAAAATGGGAATTTCAATTTTTGCTAGAACATCCAAAGGCTTATAATTTTTGAGATAAAGAAAATAATCAGGAAAGGAGCCCAAGGGAAGATCTTTCCGGGGAGTATTTTTGTTTAAATTGCCACTTTTGACTAATTTTACCTGTTTTTTTACTTTTTTGATTTTGGCTTTTTCTTCTTGATCAATTTTACCATCCAACTTGGCCAGATAGATGACTTGATCAAGATAAAGCTCTTCAAGAGGGCGTACAGAAGCTGCCAGCATGATTGCGCCCGCGATAAAATCACTCTTTTTCAGGAGTTTGGGCATGACATAAGCTCCCAGTGAATGTCCCAGCAGGTAGATTTTTGCAGGATCAATTTTTTCTTCATTTTTAAAATGAGCAGATATTGCCAGAGCGTCTTCAATTACTTCTTCTTTAATTGTAAATTTTTTGAGGCGCTCGAGTTTTTTTAGAAATTTATCCTGATATTGTCTGGTTCTTTTTTCATAGCGGTAAACACAGATGCCCTTGCTGGCAAGACCTTCCGCCAGATCCCTGAAAGGCTTGTTTTTGCCGATGGTTTCGTCTTTGTCGTGGGGGCCGCTTCCGTGAATAAGGATGACTACGGGAAAATCTTTTCCTTTGGCGGGACAGGTGAGAATTCCGTCGAGCTTCCAGTCTTCCAGACCCAGTTTCATCTTTTGGGAAACTATTTTGTCAGGGTTGGCATATTCGGGAGAGGTGTACTTGAAATCTTTATCTTCAAGTGGAGTGATGTAGAGCCCGGAAATTTGCCCTTTAAGGTTATAAGTTATTTTTATCAGAGCATTTTCCCTTTCAAAACTGGTTTCAACTTCAAAGAGCACGTATTTGCCAAAGTTTTTCTTTTCGATGAGTTTATTTTTTTTTGGTTGACCTGAATTACTGAGGATTTTTTTCCAGAGGGATTCGAGTTTTTTGGCATCAAGAGCTGCTTTCATGCGAGCATCAAAGTTTTTGGCAAGTTTGTCGAATTTTCTTGCAAACAAGTGCTCAACTACTTTGCGGGCATCTTGTTTGGTTACCTTTTTCTTTTGCAGTTTTACCGTGTCGATCTTTTTCTTTTTGTTTGTTTTTTCATGGCCGGATTTTGTTTTATCAGATTGTTCATTGTCAGATTTGGAACAGTTTGACATAAGTAACAGCGAGGTCAAGAATATCGGGAAGCAGGAGACTACTTTTATTTGTTCAAGTAAGTTTGGCATGATTATCTCCTGATATGGTATGATTCAGTACAAAAATATAAGCATTATACAGTTTATGGACAAAGTCAAAGTTAATTCAAACTGAAAGGTGTTGAAGTCAAGATGAAAAAATTAGAATTGAACAGGAGAAGTTTTATTTCAATTTCCCTGGCGGGATTATTTCTGCCGGGATGTTCCGCTGGTCTTCGCAAACGGAGTCAAAAAAAGCTGTCTCTGTTGAATTCGGAAAAATCATGGCTGCTAAAAGCAAAACCACCTCTGGAAATAGTTCAATACAAGCTGGAAAACCCTGATTTGCAAGGAGTGTTGCGCCAGAAAGCCAAATCTCTTTACCAGGTTCAAACCAAATATATTTCCAGGTTGGAGAAGGTAATGCGAATTACTTTGAATCATTCCGGCGGAGTTGGTTTGGCTGCACCACAGGTTGGTTTTTCCCGTCAAATGATTCTGGTGGAAAAGCAAAATAAGACCAAAAATGTTATTTGTTGTTTGGAACCAGAAATTATCAACTTTTCCAAAGAGCAGGTTGATGGTTATGAAGGTTGTCTAAGTATCAAGGGTTATGGCGGCAAAGTGGCGCGTTCAAAGTGGGTAGAAGTAAAATACACTACTCCTGAAGGAAAGTTGCTCCATTACAGAGCAACTGGTTGGGAAGCGCGGATTTTTCAACATGAGATTGACCATTTGAATGGTATTTTATATATTGACAGACTCAAAGGCAAATTGCGCCCCCTGGAAGAAGTCAAGAAAATCAAAGCCAAAGAGACTGCTGTGGCAGAAATCAATGATCAAAAACTAATGCTGGTTTGATTTTTAATTACCAGAAAGGATATAAATTGGAAAAATTTATTGTTTTTATAAATGTTTTATCAATTCTGGAATTTTCTGGAGGATGCTCTTCTGAGAAGCAAACAAAAACGGTGCAGGATAAGCCTGTCAAACTAAGTCAATACCTGAAACAGGAAAAGATTGACGTTCCCAAAACTCCGACTCATAAGCGCAATCTTGCTGTTCAAACTGAGAGAGAAGATAATTCCGGAGGTGTTTTTAAGGAATTACCAGTGGGTTCATACCAGGGTCGCCCACGTCTGGGTAATCAGAATGCCCCTAATCTGATAGAGGTGTTTTGGGATTATGATTGCCCCTATTGCCATAAGTTTTTTTTGAAAGCCATGAAAGTTATGAGGAAAAATAAGTCGAAAGCCAAGTTGATTGTCTACCAGTTGCCCTTGAAATTTCATCGTGGAGCCAAGGAAAAAGCAAAATTGGCGTTGTGTGCCCACAAGCATAATCAGTTTTGGCCCGCTTCAGTTGCACTTTTTCTTTTGGGCCGCACTATTAAAATAGATTATTCAAATTTTGCCAAAAAGATAAAAATTGATAAGAGCAAATTGAACAAGTGTGTTCAATCAGCATGGGTTAAAAAGAAGCTGCAGCAGGATGCTCAGGAAAGGCACAAGCGTTCAATTACCGGAACCCCCACTGTTTATATTAATGGTAATCGTTTGAGCAATTGGATCAAGTTTGAAAAACATCTTAACTAGTTCCCATCCCAAAAATGGATGTCATCGTCTGGCGACGGAAATTGAATTAATCAGCTTTGTCATAACTTCTTGAAATAGTGGCAACTATGTCTGCGAAGTTATTCCGCGCATCTCAATCCAATTTCTTCACCAGCCAAAAACACCACTTCTGAGATGGGAACTAGTACTATCTGCCC
>JAWLEA010000144.1:0-8723 GCA_041686345.1 Polyangia bacterium
AAATAATATAATCTGACAGTTCTGGACATTACTTTTATCTTACAATTCCTACAATTTGGATTAACTGAAAAACACCATCATTTCATTTATGAAAAGTTCAGAACCAATATTACCTGAAAAGCCACAATGCGCAAAATTATCCTTGAACAAACAATTCTAATTTTGAAAAATAACAAGTCACTTTTCAACCATGTGAGAAATCAGAATTCAAATATTCTTTATTTTTTCTCACTTCTTCCGAAACAAGAATAAAAACTGCAGCTGCAGCTGACAACCTGGAAGATTTGAATTTGGAATCCAGATCATCCAGTACAATTTTATAACTCCGAGTGACCCCCAACTTCACCAGTTGTTTGGCTGCTTTAATTCTGAGGGAATCATGACGGAGGGCTTTTACCAAAACAGGAACAGCTTTTTTCTCTCCCAAAGCCGCTAGACCTTGAGCTGCTGCAAACTCAAAAACCTGCTTTTCCAGAGCTTCCAGCAACAATTCCTTTACCTGTTTTTCTCCACTCAGTGCCAACACCGAGGCAGCTCTGATTCGATCTCCATAACGGGAACTTGTTTTTGTCAGATCCAAGAGATATCTTTTGGCTGGTGGAAAATCTATATACAAGGCTGAAGTGGCTGCATGAAAACGCGTGGGTCTGTAGCCGATCAACTGTTTGAGGTGAGGTTGGGATTTTCTGTCACCAAGTCTGCCCAAAGCAAAAACTGAAAGAGAAGAAATGGATGAGCGATTTGAATTGAGTCCTCTGCGCAAAAATCTCAAAGCCTTTTTACTTCCGTGACGAGCCAGAATAACAGCTGCTCTTCTTCTGATAAGTTCATTCCCTTTCTTCATGACTTCTTCAAGTTTTTGCAGAGCTTGGGAATTATTTTTCAACAACAGAAGTTCAAGAATTTGAAGTTGCAAATCTGTTTCTATTTTTTCGGTTAATACTTCTTCCAGAATAGAAACAGATTTATCATAATAATAAACCAGACCACTTTTGGGTTCATCCAGTTTTTCCGGTTTTTTTTCCAGAGAAATTTCAATCTTGTCACAAGGAGAAAAAGTACTGAATGTATGGAGGTAAACATCTTTTGTTGTGGATTCAAATAAATTAAGTGAATTAAACAAGTTGAATAAAACAAACAAAAAAATCAAACCAAGAGAATAAAGTTGATAATGGGTCTTGATATTGCGAACAGTACCAATAGCAGCCGTGGCACTGAAATGTTTAACTGCCGCCGAATAGAACTTTTTCCCCGGCTGAAAATCATTTTTGCAACTTTCTGAGCAAAAAGGGATGATTCTGTCTTCCACAATAAAAAAATGGGAAGTGGTCAATTCATCAAACTTTTTCAAACAAACAGGACATTTATTCATGGGAACACTACCGTTCTGCTCCATCCATACTGGGCAATTTTTTTATTGATATGGTTGAGCAAAATATCTCTGCGCTTCATAACAGCTTTTATTTCTTTATCTGTAAGTATTTTCCAGGGAGGATTCTTGATTTTTGCCAATTCCTTTTTCAGGGATTTGGCTGTAAATGTCTGAATCTTTCTGATCATTTTCAGTGAGAAACGACGCACCTGGTTCAGATAAAAACGCGCATTGCCAATATCTTCATAATCGGGATAAAAAGAATAAGTATTATCCATAAAATAAAACTTTTTTCTTGATTTATCGGTGAAGGTATTATTTCCCGAAAATCGATCCGGATTATTGATCATATAGTCAAAAATTATCATATTACTGATCTGAGCTGCATGAGCAAAATTTTTGCGATTAAGACGACCCCAGGGCGATATCCAGCTTATCCAGCGTTTACGCCATTTGAGAGACTCCAATTTTATAGGCACTATCACCTTGATCCAGGTTGATACCTCACCATCAATAGTACCATCTTTATTGTATTTTATCTCCCGTGCTATTCTTTTGCGCAAATGTCTGTTTTTTACTGCTAATTTACTGAACAATTCTTTTTTGGTGATCGTTCTCCAAGTCGCCGGAGCAACACAATCAAGGCCTAATAACTTGTTGATGACATAAGCGGCTATTTCAAAACGAGGAACAGTCTGTTCGTGAAATTGATCAGGTTTGAAAGCGGCTTTGCTGCCATCGTTGAAAACAAGCCGCAGAGAAATTGTTGAACCACCCCGGTTAAAATATATTTTACTTATCTTGGCAATCTGAATATGTTTCTGGTGAACCTTATCTTTTTTTCCCATCCAAAACCCGGGATTGTTTTTTAGTTGTGCTTTCATCTGGGGATTGGAAGCAAGAGTAAGGGGACGCTCCCAAGGATCTTCAGTTTTTTCAGGAGAAAACAACAAAATTTTTAAAGCAATCATTAAAAACAAATTCATAACTAGTTCACCTTGTAGCATAGCGGACTACATATATTACATTGTACTACACTTCGTTTTTAGCAGAAAGATGAGAGCTTGACAATTTTTTTTAAAATTTCTTCACTTTTTTTGGATTTACAGAATAGGAATTTAAGACAAATATAGTTTTAATTTTTTGTTTTTTATTATAAAATGCTTTAGGCGTGAAACAGGAACAATGAATATTTTTTAGTTCCTTCCCAATCAGTTTTTTTTTCACCGGTGGATATATTATGAGAAAACCTGTTTTTATTTCAAGTATATTTTTTTTGTTTATTCTGGGATGCTCCTTTGATCCGACAGGACTTGCTTATCTTGAGGATTCATCTGTCAATAACCTGCCAGATGCTGATACCGATGGCCAAGCCGATGCTGATGGTTCCAATGAAGACATTGAGGATATTCAAGATATCAACGATGCCGATGAAGATGGCGATATTTCCTGTACAACAGAAGATACAACCTGTCTGGACTTCAACCAACTCCAACTATGCACAACCGATGGCAATTTAATTACTGTCAATTGTGAATTCGGCTGCAACGACCAGGTTACTCCCAATGCCTGCCTTGACTTTATCCCCTCCAACAACATCGATCTCAATATTCTTCTCAACCAGGATCTGGAAACCACAACCTTTGATCTCAATGCTTCTTTCAATACTGATAATGGCGAAATTATCATGGATGGTACCCCTTTCCGAGAAGCTGGCGAAGGCATGGATCCCATAACCGGAATCCATTTCGAAATTCATGATATGGCTGACGAAACTCAGGCCGGAGTTTTTTCTTTCAATATTCTCACAGTAAACGAAGGAGCCATAGTAGATGTTTACGGTTCAAAAAGCATCATCATTCGAGCCAATTCTCTTTTTCTCAAAGGAATTATAGATGTCTCAGCTTCTAATCATAAATGCAATAATAATAACAATCGTTGTGCCGGGCCTGGAGGCTTTTCAGGGGGCTCTGCCAACTCTGCCGGAAACGGTCCCGGCAAAGGTTACCGAGGAGAACAAAGTTGGGGATCCGGCGATGAAACAGGCGGTGGCGGTGCAGGCTATCTTACTACCGGTGGCTCCGGTGGTGGTTCCGACGGAGGAGACGGTGGCAATATTTACGGCAACGATCTTTGTGAACCTCTGACAGGTGGTTCCGGCGGTGGCGGTGGTGGTCACGTCAACACTTTGGGCAATACAGACACCAATCAAGGCAGAGGTGGCGGCGGCGGTGGTGCTATTCAGGTCACTATCAAAGATTATCTAGAAATGGGTAATTCAACTGTAGATCCTTGTGGCATCAATGCCAACGCTGCCGGAGGAAGCGGTAATGACTTTACCTACAACAGCGGTGGCGGCGGTGGCGGTGCAGGTGGTGCCGTGATTCTGGAATCTCCCAGAATCAGAATATACAGCAATGTAATTATTTCCGCCAACGGTGGTGGCGGCGGTGCAGGCAGAAAAAACCAGGCAGGAGCGGCCGGCCTTTTTTCACAAGATCCAGCTCCCGGAGCAGATTGCTCTGATTGCAACCGGGGTGGAGACGGAGCGGCAGCTTTGGCTACAACTCCAGGAAATGGTGACAATAACGAAGATGATGACGGCACCGGCGGCGGTGGTGGCAGTATGGGAAGAATAATTATCTATGATTGTATCGACTTCATGAACAACGGAATCTTGTCTCCCACACCCGTTATGGGTGGTTGCCGATTAACTCCCTGACATCTTTTCTATTTGATCTCTTGACAGGCTAAAATATGGAACCATATATAATTACACAACAATTAGTCCAATTTTTCTTCAAACATCCCATCAAAGAATCAATAACAGCTTCTTTCAATTATTTGACCGATCTGCTTGAAATTGAGGGAATAGCCGCCCTTGTGCATCTTGAACAGGATGATGTTTATATTCTAATCTCATCAAATCAGTTCAGAAATTCCCGGGGTGTGGTCATAAAACCTCCTGTAAGCTTTCCTGTTAATGAAAAAACTAAAATAGTCACCAAATCCGAAAAGGTAAAAGTACTGGCTCAAATGGCAGAAATGGATATTGAAGCTGAAAAGGCCTCTGCCAGTTATCTTACCCGTAATTTCCCCAGTGGCAACAACGAACTTATTCTTCTACTTTTCGGCGAAACTTCAACTCTGCAAAAAATCAATCTCCACTTTTTAACCAAACTTTATACCATACTGATGAGAGATTCCTTTTATCTCAGAGCACTTAACGAAAGAACCAAAAGGATTAAAAGATCATCCCTCAAAAATATTGAAAAAAGCAAAACCATCAAAACCTATCGAGAATTTTTCGAAAGCAGCCCCGATGGAATTATTGTTGTAAACGAAGATAATAAAATCCTTTATATGAATCACGCCGGAGAATCTATTACAGGTTATTCAAGTGAAGGTCTCAAAATGGTGAATTTTGACAAAATCGTCGCCGAAAATCACAAAGAATTCATAAAAAAAGGATTTTTTAATCTTCCTGAACAATTCAACCTTAATATTCTGACAACTTCCAAAGAAATTGTCTGCCTGGGAGTAAACAAATCCCATCTTCTGGCTAAATCCGGTCTTACTGTCCTCATTTTTAAAGACATAACAGAAACCAGAGAAATGCAAGAGAGGCTGAGTACAACTTCAGATCTTCTGATCAGACTTGTCGACAACAGCGTTATTGCCATCATCGCCGCCCATTTGAAAGGCAATATAATCTTATTCAATCCTGCGGCTAAAGAACTTTTCGGTTACTCTCCGGAAAGTGTAATCGACAAAATGCCCCTGAAAAACCTCTTTACCAACGACAAAACCCTTGAAAAAATCAACAGAATGCTGGTGGATGATAAATTTGGAGGAGAAAACAGGATAGAATTATCCAGGGAATCAGTCCTTTCCAGTGATGACAAGGAAGTTCCTGTTAATATGAGTGCCTTTGTTATATCAGGAGAATATGAACAAAATGATACCGTAGTCTTTTTTCTTAGTGATCTCAGAGAACAGATCAAAATGGAAAAACAATTAGATGAATACAAAGAAAAACTGGCTGAAAAAGAAAAACTGGCTCTCATTTCCACCCTGGCCGGAACTACAGCCCATGAATTAAATCAACCTCTAATGTCAATCAGAGGCTATTCTGAATTGCTCAAAAAACCGGATTTGCCAAAAGAAAAGTTGGAAAAAGCTGTAAATCATATTATTAACGAATCTGATCGAATGGCGAAAATAGTCAAAAAAATCGGAAATATTACCAAATTTGAAACCAGAAAATATGTAGGTCAGGCAAATATCCTGGATCTCGAAAAAAGTTCAAACAACAAGAAGAATAATGAAAAGTAAAAACAACATTAAAGGCATGAACCTTTCTCTTCTTCTGGAGGAGTTGGAAACTATCTCTGAAAAACTGGAAATAGATCTGCACTATGAAAAAATTAAATCTCTTTATCCCCGCAAAGGCGGAGTCTGTAAAATAAAACAAAAATACAGAATTATCATTGAACCGGGGATTAATCTTTCTGAAAAAACAGCCATCCTTTCTGAAAATCTCTCACTTTTCAACCTCGACAAAATCTTCATCCCTCCCGGTATCCGCCAAATATTGCAAAAAAGCAGAAAACGACACCTGGACAGAGGCAAAACCCTTATAAACTATCCCCAATAATAATTATGAAACAAATTCCTGAAAATCATTTTTCAATCAAATTCCTGGGCGGTTGTGAACAATTCGGTATGAATTGCATGATCATCAGTAACGGCAAAGAAGAAATAGTCGTTGATTGCGGCATCAATATTTCCGATCTGGAACACTACGGAATTAATTACGAAATTCCTGATCCCCAAATTTTTGCCGAACATAAAGACAAAATCAAAGCTTATGTTATAACCCATGGTCACCAGGATCATATCGGAGCTCTTGATAAAATGTTAAATATCGTCAAGGCTCCCATCTATGCAACTTCATACACAATGGAGATTATCAAGAAAAAAAATCTGGGAAAACATTACGATGCCGCGCTCTTTCATCTGCTCAAAAATAAAAAATCCTGCAAAATCACCAATGAAATAAAAGTTACTCCCTATTTCATCTACCATTCCATTCCCCATACTACTTCTTTGCTGTTTGATTTTGCAGGAACCAAAATTTTTCACAGCGGAGATTTTAAACTCTCCTCCAATAATCTTGCCAACTATAAACTAAAAAAAATAAAATATGAAATCGGCAAAGTAAAAATCATGCTCTGTGATTCCACCGGAGCGCTGGATGATACCCTGTCCGGCAGTGAACGCAATGTGGAAGATTCCTTGAACAACTTGATAAACGGCACTAGAAACCGGATTATCATTACCTCTTTTTCATCCAATATTCCCCGCATAAAATCAATACTCAACGTTGCCCGCAAAACCGGAAAAAAAGTTGCTTTTATTGGCAAATCGATGCATTCCTACTTTGATGCAGCCCGTCAAACCAAGGTTTTATCAGGTTACGCCGACACAATAATCAAAGAAAACAAAATTAAATCTCTGCCTGATGAAAAATTAATTATTCTCATCTCGGGTTCCCAGGGAGAATTCAACTCGGCTCTCACCAGATCTTCCAAAGGTGGAACCAGAAGGTTCAGTTTCAAACCGAGCGACACCTTCATATACAGTGCTAGGGAAATTCCGGGCAATGAAGCCAGAATCAACCAGATTAAAAGTAATATTGTCAAAATTGGAGTCAACATCATTGATCAGTCCTGTTCTGAACAGACCCTTCATGTTTCTGGCCACGGGGGTGCCAATGATATTATTAATTTGATCAAAACTATTTCTCCGGAATTTTTTCTGCCCATCCACGGAGATTTGCGCCATCTTGATGCTGCAGCCAATCTTGCCGAATATTTGGTGAAAGAAACCATCATTCCCCATAACGGAGATCGGATCACTTGGGTAAACAACCACTGGTATCGGGAAAATGAAGAATTGCAATTTAACAAATATGATTATCCCGGAGATTACAGAATTGAAGAAAAAACTTTGAAGCAAAGAAAAAAACTTGCTTTTTGTGGTGCCGTAGCAATCTCAATAATCCTGAACGGGGATGAAATTCTCTATAAACCTGATATAACTTTTATCGGAACCGGTAAAACAGATGAACACAAAAAAATCAAATCTACTATGACTAGCCTGATCGAGGCTACTTCAGGAAATGTTGCTTCCCCCGAAAAATTAGAAAATCACCTCAAAAAAGATCTGGGCAGATATCTCAAAAGTGTATTTGGTAAAAAACCACTCCTCATTATAAGTACACATATTCTCTAATCGGTTACTATACAAACATCTTACCGACAACTCAAAACTTTCAGGATACAGCCATGATTAATAAATCAATTTTTTTGTTAATTCTTTTTCTTTTCTCAAATTGTAAAAACAATGATAATTCTTCGAATACCGAAACCCCGCATTTAAAAAACAAAATTAAAAATAACCGGGGAATTGAACAGAAAAAACAAGAAGAAAAGAGGAAAGTCGATCAAAGCAAGGAGAACATTAAATTCAGATATTTGAATAAAGATGACAAATTGAATTGTCACAATATCTGCCTGCAGCTTGGATGGTGCAACCGGAAACTTTATGGCCAAAAAGAAGGTGAAAACAAAAAATTCAAAATTTGCAGAAAATTGTGCAAACATGATAAATCGGAAACCGGCAAAGTCAAAAAATCAACTTTTAAAGAATGTGTCGACAAATACCGGGGCAATCATTGCAAAAAGTTGAAAAAATGTCTCAAAGAAAAATTTATGGCCAAAAAGAAAAAACTTCATAACAAAGGTCCGAAACCTGACAAACCAAAAAATAGAAAAGGAGAATAAATTAATTAACAATGACAAAATTATCGAAGAAAATGATAAAAGTAAAAATAGACGGCAAAGTCCACAAAGTTGCCTATAACACTCTGTTGGTTGATTTTCTCAAGGATATATACAGTGACAAGAAAGAACGAGAGCAACACATAGTTGCTATTGTTAATAACAGGCTTTACGGATTAAATCTTCCCATCAGAGCCGATATTGAACTGAAACCTATAACTATTGAAAACAGACAGGGACAGAGCGTATATCGCAGAAGTGCTTCCCTGATTCTGCTTGAAGCAATCAGAAGACTGTATCCTGACAAGAGGCCTGTAATCGGTCAATCCATTCAGGATGGATATTTTTTTCAACTAAGGGGTTTTAACAACGGGATTCACAATAATACAATCAAAGAAATCGAACAGGAAATGAGAAAGATTGTAGATGAAGACATCCCCTTCGAAGTTAAATCCTACCATGTCAACCAGGTCAAAAAGTTACTTCAGGAAAAGGGACAAAATGAA
>JAWLEA010000145.1:0-8687 GCA_041686345.1 Polyangia bacterium
TTTAATTGTACCGTTCTCGTCGTTGTATTTGACAATGAGAGCCAGGGAAAAAGCTGTAATCCCAAACCCGATGACGATGGAAGTTAAAACCAGTGCCTGGGGAAGCGGATCGGCAAAATTAGGTATAGAAAGAGTGTTGAATGATTTTACAATGATTGGAGGAATGGCATTTGGTTTGAAACCTGTTGTCACCAGCAGCAGATTGACGCCTGCTTCCATGATTCCCAGAGCCAGAATCACCCTGATCAAGTTTTTGCCGGTGAGTACTCCGTAAAAACCGGTAAGAATCAGGGAAAAACCGCCGAAATACAATAATACAGTCAAATTCATTGTTTTCCTCCTTCTTCCATTTGATCAAAGTCACCAATGACAGAAGAGAGTTCAGCTGCTACCTTGATCCCGATGATGAAATACAGAATCATGACCAGCCAGGCGGAATAGAGGTTGCCCAAAGCTCCTGCTCCCAGAAAATTCTGCAAAAAAGAACCTTTGGTGTATAAACCCACAAGACCGATGGCAACAAAAGAAATACCTGCCAGAGATTCCAGAATTTTAAAGAAAATAGAACGCATGGATTTTCTGATAGTGAGGGCCAAAAGCACAACTCCGGCTGCTATCATGGCTCCGCCGGGGAAACCGCCTCCAGGGGTAAGATGTCCATGCAAAACTACGTAACTTCCGGTAATCAATATAAAAAACACAGTTAAAGGCGCCAATGTTTTTAAAATTGTACCAGGTTGTCGCAGTTTGAAACGGGGACGCTTTTTAAGGAAAAGGCCAATTCCAGCAGCTACAGCAAATAAAATGGTTACTTCGCCAAGAGTATCGAAGCCTCTGTAATCGACAACTACAGAGGTAACCACATTGGCTGCACCATTTTCCAATTTGGTTTTCCCCGGACCCATTTCAGAAGGTGTGGAAGCAAAAAACTCCATAGTTGTTTTGGAAACACTTTTGGTAAAATATGAATCAGCCACCAGAGAACGAGATTTTTGGGGAAAGGCTCCTTTACCGGGACCGGAATCGTGCAAAGCCATCTGAATAAAAATACCGAGAATTACAATTACTCCTAAAGCAGCTACTTTATTCATGTTTTTTCTCCTTTCTCTCTACCTTTTCCAATCGTCGCAGAGTCCAGAGAAAAATTGCCGTGGACAAACCCGCGGCAATAACTGTCTGGGTTATTGCCACATCCGGTGCCGCCATCAACAGAAATAAAAGAGCCAGAGTTAAAGCGACAACTCCTTCCATAATTACTGCTGAAAAATTGGTAGGAGCGACAACCACAGCCACAGCCCCGGCAATCATTACCAATACCAGCACCAAAATAATAATCTGATAGAGGATCATTTCAGGCCTCCTTTGACTTTCTCATTTGCATATTCATCAACCTTGTTTTTACCCAAAACCATTTTTAAACCGCGACTATGAGAAGCACGGGCAAGATTGTGGGAACTGATGGGAGCGGTAATTACCAGAAAAACTCCAATCAGAATCAATTTGGGAATCCAGAGGGGATGCAAAAAAGCAGCTCCCACCAAAATGGATAAAAATCCCAGTGTAGTAGCCTTGGTTCCTGCTTGCAGCCGGTTATAAACATCTGGCATGCGCAGAACCCCCAAAGAACCGAGTAAAGTAAACAAAGCACCTGTAATGATGAAGATATTTCCTATCCAATTCATTACAACCCCCTTTCCATGAAACGAGCAACCGCAACTACTGTCAAAAACGAGAGCAAAGCATAGATTAAAGTTACATCGAGATACATGCTGTTGGCACGAGTAACGGCAAAAACAACAATTGTACCCGATACAGCTGTGGTAAGCACGTCAATCGCTACTGCCCGGTTTGGAGCATCGGGACCCAGGATAGAACGCAAAGAGGCCAGAACTATGCTGGCAAGCAAAATTCCGTAAATAATGTATTGCATTTTACTCCCCTATCTTCTTTATATATTTTTCAAAAGGTTCAATTATAGAATTTCCTTTCCCTTTATTCTTCTTCGGTCTCTGGACCAAGTCCTCCGGTTCTTCCACCAAGTGGATAAAAAGAATATCATCTTCCATCTCCACAGTTAGAGTTCCCGGGGTAAGGGTGATGGAATTGGCCAGCATGGTACGGGCAAACTTTGATTTGAGACTGGTTTTAACTTTCAAAATAGCCGGATTCACAGGTAAACGAGGATGCAAAACAACATAGGCTATTTTGAAATTGGCTTTGATCAATTCCCAGACAAATACAGGTAGATACAACAACAGTCCTGCCAATCTGCGAGGATTAAGCACATCAATTTTCCAGGGGATAATGGGCAGCACCAAAAGTGAGGCGACACAACTTACCACCGCACCGGTGAATAGTTCGGCCCATCCCAGAGGAAAGGCAAGACAAAGCCAGATGACCAGGCCTACAACAAATAAATTCAGAAATCTGTAAATTCTCATCGATTGCCCTCTCGGTGTTCAGTTCCCGACTCAGAATAGAATCTGAGCAAATCAGTCCTGAGCTGGATTAAGGGAACTGGTAAGTTTATTAAAAGTGGACAGTGTTTCTTCCAGCTTTTTATTTATTACTTTTTCTACAATGGAACAAATACCCAACGTTTCTTCACAATTTAACTTCAAGGTAACTTCCCGCCCGTGTTGAATAGATTTAACCAGTTTATGCTTTCTCAATATGGCCAGATGATGGGACAAGGTTGCCTTGCTAATCTTCATCTCAGTCAGCAGTTCACTGTATTTCACTTCTTGTTTTTCACGCAGATAATATAGTATTTTAAGACGGTTTTTATTGGCCAGGGCTTTAAAAAAATCGGCCTGCATATCAAAATACATTTCAATTTCATGGGGATTTAAACGAGAAAGTAACTGTTCCATTGTTTTAGAGTTATAAAACAATGCGACATTTGTCAAGGTGACAATGATTTTTTTAAAAAAATTATGTTCCCTGTTCCTGGAATTTTGCCCAATGACAAAATGACACCCGCTTCTTTACTTCTTTTGACAAAATATATTTGTCATTAAAGTTGAATTTTATTTGAATTTACCCGTCAAACGCCCAACTGCAAACTCTGACTTAAACAAAAAATATATAACAAATTTATTAATTGCCATTTTGTCACAAAAAGATGTTTTCTTTTAAAATTTTTGTGCTATAGTTTTTTTTAACAGGAGTCACCTATTTATTTTTAACATTCAAATTATTAAATTCATTACGGAGGACAAAATGAAAAAGCTTATTCTTATTCCCTTGTTTTTATTCTCATTCATCTTTGCAGCATGCACAACCGACGACGAAGATGATGCCATCATCATCTGCAACACTTATGACGACTGGCTTTATGCCTGCGATTCCTATTGCACCATGAGCTATTCCTGCGAAGACGAATATCTTGCCCTTCCAGTAGGCGATAAGATTTTACTCGACGAATGTGCCGACGGCCCAATTTATGAGGCTTCCTTGGCTCCAGCAATCTGTGAACCTACTGATGCCGAATGGACTTCTGATCTGGCCGCCTGTATTGGCTATGGCGAAGATCTCCTTGGTATGGTTTGCGATTATCCTGCCTACTGTGGTGACGGCGTTTGTGATGCCGACGAAGATATCGACACTTGCCCCGAAGACTGCGGTCCAGTATGTGGCGATGGCTATTGTGAAGGCGACGAAGACGCCTGGACCTGCGTTGAAGACTGCGGTGTTGAAGAAGCCGAACTGGTTTGCGACAACTATGCTGTCTGGGTAACAGACTTTGGTTGTGAAGATACAAGCTCTTCCTACGACTGTACTCTCCCCTCCACTGAACCACTCTGTGAAGATCTTATTTATGACGAATTTGATTTTGCAGCTACCTCAGACGAAGTCTACAATCTTCAAATCTGTGCAGAAGAACTTGCCCTGGAAGCCGACACCTGCTCCGATTATGAATACGCTACCGACATGTGGTGTTCTGATCTGCTCATTAACATCGTCGGAGTTGAATGCACTGAAGAATACAAGAAAAAGAAATAATTTCTACTTTCCTTTTCTTTTGTAATTCCAACCTCATATTACTACCTTCTCAATCAATCCCCCTTTAAAATCATATAATTCCTTTCATTCAGCAAAAAACTTCTGTTTTTTCAAAAGAAGACACCCTTTTTGCAATCTCATCTCCACTAAATAAGTAGAGGAACAAGTGCTCTGGTGGTCAGAGCTGTTCTCAACAAGATGCATTTTATTTTAGTAACCCTTTCAGGTCTATGGTTTTCGAGACAGATAGAATGGCAGTTTTTATGTGGTGTAAATGGTAAAATTTTATCTTCTCATGCATCTTTTTTACTTCCATCCGGCAATTAAGCCGTAATTTCAATGATGGAACCCTACTTGGAGTTCTTCCCTGTTTTCGTTTTGAAAACAGGGAAGTTACTCACTCTCCCTCCTTATCTAGTTTCCATCCCCAAAATGGATATCATCGGCTGGTAACGGAAATTGAATTAATCTGCTTTGTCATAACTTCTTGAAATAGTTGTGGCTATATCTGAGAAGTTATTCCGCGCATCTCAATCCAATTTCTTCACCAGTCAATAACACCACTTTTGGGATGGAAACTATCAAATTTTATTTTTACATTTCAAGTTTTCTGGGGTAGTTTCATTATATTCACATTCGATTTTTTCGATTAAACTATAATTCTACCTTCCGGACATCCCAATGGCCCTCAACCGTGTTGCGTTTATCAGTGATCTCCATCTCGACCACAATATCGGTCTACTTCCTCTACTGGAACAAGTGCTCAAAAAAAGAAAACCGGAAGTTTTCATTATTGCCGGGGATCTTTTCTCTGGCTTTACCCGCACTTCGGCTGTTTTGAAAAGACTCAAACAAATCGTTCCCCGGGTACTTTTTTTGCCTGGCAACCACGATTTGTGGATTTCCGAATCTACCGGCACCCTGTCCAGCAGAGAGCTTTATCAAAAAACTCTCAAAAATATTACCGGAATCAGCGGTTCGGAATATCTTGGTCTCAAACCTGTTTACATAAAAAATAAAACTGCCGTGGTTGGTGTTACCGGCTGGTATGACAATTACCCCCTGCCCCCTGTTTCCAGTCCCGACCAGCACTTGTGCAGATGGCCCGGTTTTGAAACTCCCTCCCAAATTAATAAATGGCAGAATGAACTTCTGCACCAACAATTGGAAGAAACACAGAAAATTGCCAGTAAAATAATAGTTGTCACCCATATGATTCCCTTTATGAATTTGATGAAAGAATACATTCCAGAACAGCTTTTCCCCTATATGGGTTCTCAAATCCTCGGGGACACCATCCTTAAATATCCCAAAGTTGTTTATGCAATTTCCGGACATTTGCACGGACGTTTTCTTTTTTCAGTTCCTCCGCGAGCTCTTCCCTGGGAAATCAGCCCCTTTGGTTATCCGGGAGAATTGGGTAAAGATCCCATGGAGACACTCGAACAATCCCTGCGCCTCATCGAAGTTTAACCCCACTTTCCTTGAAATATACCTGTTAGAATTATTGGCTGAACATGAAACTGAAATGCCTCCGGCAACTTTACAAGATTCAGTTTATTTCAGTTTGATATCATTCTTGTTTTCCTCCATATAATCGAGAAAACGCTTATTCAACAAATTGGAATAGCTTTGGGGACACTCTTGGTATTTTGCCAGAAATTTTCGAGCCTGTTTTAGATTAATGACCAGAAGGGAAGCTAGAGTGAAACGGCGATAAAACTCGCAACGAAAATCAGAATCCGGCAAGTTGCCTGGATCAACCTGTCTGAATACTGCTGCAGCCTCACTCCACTCTCCACTGTTAAGGAGCAGGGAAGCGGCGAGGTATTTTGCCAAAGGAAAAAAAGCAGCCGTCTTTTCAAGTTTGGCTGCAATCTCCACCGGTTTGCCTGATTTCAAAAAGATATTCCTGAAATGTTTTCTTCTTGCGGGTGCCATCTCCAGAATCAAGTTGAACAGAACTTTCTGCCTTTTCAAATCACGAGAAAGGGTTATACCCTCAAGTTTTTTCAAAGTTTTCCGAGCCAGGGAAATTTCTTTTCTGAACCAGTATATTTCAACCAAAGTTAAAACTGCTCTGGCTTTGAGTTGGGGATTGTCATTGCTGCTACCGATAATTTGTCTGGCTTTGGCAAAAGCTTCCTTGTAATATTTGCCGGCCTGGGCCGCCTGAAGATAATACATTTTCAAATAAAGAGATTTTGGATCATAATCTATGGCTTTTTGAAATAATTTTATTGCCTTCCCGAATTTTTTTTCACCAAAAGCCAGTCTGGCTTTTTGAACTTCCCTGGCCACCTGATGAACACACCTGCTTTTGTGTACAGGAGGATGGCTGAAAACAGCCTTCATTACAGCCATAATTTCTTCATCCACTTTAATGGTTTTCAAGAAATTGAGGTAATCCTTTTCCAGTTTTTCCGGCGAAGTTTCATAAACTTCGGCAAACACACCCCCGTTGGCGAAAAGTTCAAATAATTTTTCCGGTCCCCTTTGTTCATAAAGATACCTGAGAAAACTACCCGCTTGAGTATAAGCTCTGGCAGAAGAACTGGCGAAAAATTCAGGAGAAAATATTTTTCTGATCGGAACGGCAATTTTGAGGTTGTGCAGAATTTTTGCTTTCTGGTGGAAGCTCATCCCATCTGAATAAAAAGAAGCTGCCACGGCAATTCCTTCAATCATTCCCGGATTTGGCAGTGCAAAAACACCAAAAGCATCAACGAAGGAAATGCCAAAATAATCATCTCCATACATGGAAGCCCAGAGGTGAGCCAATTCATGTTTGAGGGAAGAATGAATCAAGCCCCGGGAAGTAATATATATTTCTGAAAGCCAGGGTTTGGCAACTTCGACGGAGTGAGCTCCAAACAATCTTCTTTTCTGCTGAATGGAATCAAACAGAAAAATCTTGACCTTGCCAGGATAGGAGTGTTGAAAAAATCTGTTTAATTCCTGTCGATAAAACTCGGCCTGCAGGGCGATAAATTTGACATTTTTCGGTTTAATCCTGCTGGAGTGATAAATAATGAAATTTGGCGTTTCCAATTTTTCCCCGAGGCTGGAAATTATCGAATCCCGATTTCCTCTGAACCCAGTGCGAGTTGAAGTAAAGAAAAGCAACAAGAAAGCTGTACCGAGAATCAGAATAGAAAAACGCCCTCTTTTTTCTTTCTTTTTCTCCTTAAAAAACAAAATACCCTGCACAATAATCAAAGCCATAACCAGGTGATAAGCCCTGGCAAAATAAAATGCACTTCCTACTTCAACCAAACGATCATAAAAAGCTCCGGAATAAAAACCAAAAAAGGGATCATAGGCATAAATCTGGGGATAAATATAAAGCCTGAACAACTCTACAGCCAAAGAGAAAAGAGGAATAAAAAATGCAACTGCCACCCAATACCATCTGCGGGTGTAAACCCCTAACGCAAAACCTGCACTGGCAGCAAAAAAACCACTTAATACAGGATAGAAAAAGAAGAACTTGAAACCGCTCAACCAATTGCATTGTCCATTTGCTAATCCGCTGATAACCATGATAGCAAAAGGAAAAGCAAGTAGCAATAATGAATTTACTACTGTATGTCCCCAGATTTCCCCCAGAAAATAATCGGTGTTTTTCTGTTTCTGTGTGTATCTGACCGCCAGGCAAATAACAGCCAGAGAATGGAAAAAAGCCAACAACAAAGTTGCTTCATAATCAATTATGTTAAGTAAAGGCAGGTTGGCAAAAATTATTGCCAGTACTATCTCAAAAAATACAAAAAAATAAAAAAGCAGGCTGAAACGATTGAATTTGAATACAGGTGATAAAAAAGTCATGAGCACTTTATAACACAAATCTCACTCTTTCAGGCAATGCTTTTATTGCATTCAGTTGAATTATTTCAGTTTAGTCCAGTATCAACCCCTGCCCAAAAAAACATGCTGGGATAAGAACTACAATTCTATAGTTTTATTCAATACTCCCATTTTGGCATAGTAAACGGGATAATCTTCGAGTATTTCCCAATTCTCATCAGAATTGAACCGAACCAGCAAATAGAAAAAACGTCCTACCGGCACTTCGGGAACATCAAAAACAAAAGAATTTTCATCAGTTCCCTGAGCAACAGTTACAGGTGGAAAAAGAACATCAGCCGTAATATCCTTCAGTCTCACCTGTACCGGGGTACTGTCAGCAGTAGTGATTGTTCCCTCCAGAGTATAAGTATCTTTTTGGGTCAATTGACATTGAATTTGCTGGTTTCCTGCACCAAATTCCAAATCATCCCTAAAATAGTCGTAAGCGTAGATAGAGTCATTGTTTTTCAGATAAGCGATTATGGACAATTGCCGTCCTTTTCCGGCAGGAGCTTCCAACTCCAGTTCAACCAAATCCTGAGAGCCCATTTCACCACTCCAGGAATCTGACAGGGGCTCCGTAAAATCATCAGCCTTCAGTACCGCATGAACAATAATATCACTTTCCGCCAGGTCTGCTGTTTCAGATTTAGTTGTGTTAATCCGCGGCAATTCCAACTCCAGAATCAGATTGGCAGAAGCATCATAATCGGTACTTTGCACAAAACATCCTGTGTTGGAAATTATTGTAAAAATTATCAAAAAAAATAGTTTTTTAATCATTTGCTTATTCCTGAACTATCTGAGGAAGATTTACTTTTATGATTAATTTG
>JAWLEA010000146.1:0-8642 GCA_041686345.1 Polyangia bacterium
GGGGGCTGAAAATCGGCAGTTTTGGCGATGATTTTTTGGGGAAAATTGGGAAAAAATGGAAAGTTGGGAAAAAATGGAGTGTGGGGAGAGAGGGGTAAAATCCCTAACCCGGATCGGGTGTTTTTTTACATGATTGACAGATTGGTTTTGGTTGTTCCATAAGACCAAAGTGGATTTTTAAAAGATCATCTTTGGAAAGATTGATGATCAGTGTGTTGCAGTTTTGGCAGTTGATTGTTCTTTTAGCAAGGTTGTTTTTGAGAAAATCTTTACATTCGGAACATGCTTTGGTTGGGGAATCTGGGTTGTGGTTGTCGGACTGTTTGATTTGTTTTAATTGATTTTCTTTTTTCCATGTAAAGGTATTTGGACAGCCATATTTTTGATATTTGCAGGGAAGTTTTTTATCTTGCAGATTGTTGATTTCTTGAAAGCATTGGTTACATAGCTTTCGGGGAGGTTTTTTGTGGGCCTTGAGTCTGAAAAATACTGAGCCTGAAGATTCTTCCCAAGTGTTGTTGCAGTTTGGAATTCTGCACGTATGGGTTTGGCTTTGAGTATTTTTGAATTGCTCGAAACACGATTTACACATCCTTTTTGGAGGATTTGTACTGTTTTTGTTTACAAGTTGAATGAGTTGGGAGAATTTATCCCAAACCCATGTGTTGTTGCATTCGGAAACTTTGCAATCTTGTATTTTATCTTCCAATTTTTTGAATTTTTCAAAACAGGAATTACAAAAGCGTTCAGGTGGTTTGGTATTACCCTGTTTTTTGTTTTCCAACTGGGAAAATCGGTTCCAGGTCCAAGTGTTGTTGCATCCGGGAATTTTACATGGAATTTTTTTGTTTTCCAGGTTGCAAAAATCATTGTAACAGTCCTGACACATTTTTTGTGGCGGTTGACTGTTTTTGTTGATAATTTGTTGTTTTGGATTCCAAACCCAAGTATTGTTGCATGATTTGATTTTGCAGGGGAATGTCTTGATGTCAAAGTTGTTTTTCTTTTTTTTACATTCATCACAAAGTCTTGAAGGAGGTCTGGTTTTATTTTTGGCAGAACTGGCAACTTGGTGAAAACTTGTCCAAGTCCAAGTGTTTGAACAATCTGGATTAGCACATTCAATTTGTTTGTTTTCCAGTTTTTTAAAGAGTTGATAGCAATCATTGCACATTCTTTCGGGTGGTGAATTGAAGCCGTTGGAAAGTGATTTTAACTGCTGTTTACCTGTCCAAGTCCAAGTGTTGTTGCAATTATGAATTTTGCATTTTATTTCTTTATTTTTGATACCTTGCATCAGGGAACCAAATTTACTCATATGAAACTCCGGTTTGGAATTAGCGGTAATCAATATTGTGAGAATGTGCCATTGAAAGATGTTGATTATCAATGCAGTAAATTAACAAAAGGGGAGAAGTGGCACAACTGAAAAATCAGCAGGTAGATTTTGTTTCCATAATGGGAGTTGTTGACTAGTTCTTGATTAATGCCCAATAAATAAAACAAGATACCCGGCAAGCAGGCCAATGACAAGATTAATAGATTTTATAATGAAGAAGTCTTTTTTACTTTGAGAAAGCAAAGGCAAAGAACCATGGCCATCCTGAGAGATGGAAGAAGCCAGTAAAACTGAAAAGGGAATCATGCCCTGGGCAAAAAGAGTGACAAAAAACAAATGAGGACCGGACTCCGGTATTAATCCGGTAAGAGAAGCTATTAAAATCATCAGATAAGTGGATTTAAAAAAATTTTCACCCAGAGGAAATTTAAGTAAGATTTCTATTGCCAGAAGCGATGCTCCAGTCCAGGTAAGTAGGCGGACGAGGTGGGTTTTGATGATATGTTTGTAAATATGATCTTCGATAAAGTGAGTATCGGAAAAAATAGTGATGATAAAAAATAGTACAGAAATTATTAAAAATATCAGTTTTTTAACTTGGAAATCGCTTCTATGCAAATTGAAAGTATAAAACAAAATAAAACAAAATATAACTGAGCTTATTAACAATCTCGGAAACAATGGTTTCTTTAACAGCAGTTTGAGATTTTTGACACTGAAATGAGTGTGTTCTTCTTCATTCTCATGAACTTTAAAACTATGAGAACAACAATTTTCAATTTTCTTCATTTTAAGGACCAGATCTATAATAATTCCACTAAATAAGCCAATTACAAAGAGTATTCCCATAAGCAAGAGAGCTGTTTTAGGGAAAAGAGCTAACATTACAAATGATTCATCGCCACTGGTTGCAATCATTGTTGCAGTAATTGCTCCAAATCTTACAAGGTTATGAAAATACATGGATGAAATAGTAAATGGACCCAGACAGCCTGGAAGAGCCCCCAAAAAAGCTCCAATAAAATTCTGTATGAAGAGATTTGTTTTTAATTTTTCGGTCCAATTACCCTTGCTAATAACATTAATAAAATCGATCAGAACCATCATTGAGATTATGAAAAAAGTAATTTGAACAGCATGAATAAGAGTATGAAAAAATGATTCCATGATAAAGCCGATTTTGACAAAAAGTCATCACTGTAGATAAAGGTTAGACACAATGACAAATTTTAGTTTGAGTTAATTATTAATTACGGGGAATAGATTAGCTCGGCATCTGTATTGACCCGGCATCTGTATTGACCCGGCATTTGTATCGTCCTGTTAACAACTTGAATTTATTGGATACAGTTAACAAAAAAAAGGTTTCTGTTAATAACATTATGCATTGAATTGAGTGCTGGCAATATTTGGAAATAAAATAATTTTTTTTTTGTACAGGATCGAATTTTGCATTATACAAGGCACGGTTGAAGATAAGAGCTATTATATTGCATGTCCCTTGCAGGAATACAAATCTCATGTTTTCAGTTTCTTGCACTGAATGAAATGATTTGATTATTTGTGATTATTATCCAAATAAAGAACATTAGTTCCCGTCCCAGAATGGAGGTTTTCGACTGAATAAGAAGTTTGCCTATGGATGAGCGCAGTAGCTTTGCAGACATAGTTGACACTATTTCAAGAAGTTACGACGAAGCAGATTAATGCAAATTTCGCATTCAACTACTGACCTTCCGGTTTGGGATGGGAAATATCCTGAAATAGCCGGGTTGATAATATTTTGAAGTCTCCCCTTCAGATTTACGGAGTTCAGACTTAATTATGGAAAAATTATCCAAATACTATCCACAGATGATAAATGTTGCTCTGTTGATTATGCTGAGCAGTGGTTCGGCTACAGTCAGTGCAGATGCAGCTTCCTGGTTTTTGTTTAAAGAACCAGAGTATCAGGTAGCTCCCCAAACGGTGGAACCTGTTAAACCTGCAAGAATAAAAAGTAAAAATATTAATTCTGAAAAAAAAATTAAGGCTGTTTTGTCTCGAAATATGTTTTGTTCCGATTGTCCTCCCATTTCTCTTGAGGATCTTGCTGCTCCTGAAGGAGGAGAAGAAAAAATTGAAGAAAAGGAACTTGCTTCTCTCAAGAATGCAAGTCTTATTTTAACAATGGTTTTTGACAATCCGGAAGATTCTCTTGCTTTTATAGCTTTTAAAGAGAATGAAATTGAAAAAGAAGAAGAACTTGAAGCTTTAAAAAAAGTTCAAATTGGAGATATAGTAGCTAAAGCATCAGTTATAGAAATTGAAAACAAAAGAGTTAAATTTTTGAAAGACGGGAAAGAAAAAGTTTTAACTCTTTTTGGTGAGACAGAAATAAAAACTGTTGAAAAAGAAAAAAAAGATACCAAGAAAAAAGGTGGAAAAAAATCAGCTTTGCAGAAAATGAAGGACAGTATCAAAAAAATTGGTCCTTACAAATATGAAATAGACAAGGACGTTGTAAAAAATCTCATGAAAAATATAGCAAAGGCAGGAAGGGGCGCCAGGATTGTACCCCATAGCAAAGGTGGTTTTAGAGCCAGCTTTGTCAGGCATTATTCTTTGTTTTACAAACTGGGGGTTCGTTCGGGAGATATTATAAAATCCGTCAACAATATTCCCCTTAATTCCATTCAGGAAACCATGATGCTTTATACCAAACTTAAAAATGCCAGCCATTTGACTATTTCCCTCAAACGAAGAGGCAAGCCTGTTAACATTGACTACAATATCAGGTAGTTTTAGGTAATTTCCATCTCAAAAAGGGAGGTTATTGTCTGAACACGGAAATTTATCTCATCTGCTTTTGTCGTAGCTTCTTGAAATAGTATCTACTTGGAAGTTCTTGCATCTGAGGCAAATTTCTTGCCCAGCCAAAAACCCCCATTCCGGGATGGGAACTAGATAATTCCAAATAAGAACCGGAGAAGGTTTATATGTCGATTTTAAAAAAGTATTTTTTGTTTATTGTTTTTTTGACGATAACAATTTTTGTAAATGATTCATTTTCCAGAATTAGACGTCCCAAAAGACGTAACTTGAAAAGGAAAAAGAGAAGAAGAAAAACAGGTTCTGCAGGTGCAGTTGGAAGTGCCAAAGAGCTTGATTTCAACAATTGTAAAAAGATTCCTTCCTGGAAAAAAATGAAGGTAACTTTGAAGCCAGAGGCCAAACTCATGGATCTGGTGGGCTGGATAAGTTCCATAACCTGCAAGAAATTCATTGTAAAAAAGAATTTGCGAGCCCAGGAAGTTACAATTTATTCTCCAACCAAGGTAACCCCTTACGAGGCCTACAAGGCTTTTTTGGCAACTTTGGAAACCATCGGTCTTACAGTTCAAAAATCCGGCAGTTATTACAAAATCATAGAAATAGCTAATGCCAAGGGGATGGTTCATCCTTTTCTGGCTCCCGGCAGTTCCATTGGTTCTACCGAAACTATTGTTACTGCCATGCTCAGAGTGAAAAATGGAAATGTAGAAGATTTAGCCAAAGCTCTTGGAAATTTCAAATCAAAATATGGTGATATAACATCTTATGCGCCTTCAAATCTGTTGATAATTACAGATCTTTCCACTTCAATTCAAAGAATGGCGAGAATGCTTAAACATCTTGATGTGGAAAGTGTTGATGATGAAAAACTCTGGGTAGTCAAGATAAAACACGGGGAAGCTGCTGATATAAAAGATAAATTGTCCGAAATATTCGAGTCGGATGGTAACAGTGGTTCCAAATCAAAATCAACAGCCCGCAGCAGAAGATTAAGAGCTATTATACGTAGAAGAAACCTGAGAAGAAAAGGAAAAACTGCCAAATCAAGTATAAGCAAAGTTGGCGCAAGTGCCAAGAAGGTGCACATTTCAAAGATACTGGCCGATGAACGAACCAATACAATTATCATCAAATGTGACAACAACGCTTATCTGCAAGTTTTATCCCTGATCAAAAAACTTGATGTTCCCCTGCCCGGTGGTAAAGAAAAAATCCATATTGTTTATCTGGAAAATGCAGATGCTGATGAAATGGCCGGTTTGCTGTCGTCTATTACCGGCGGCTCTTACTCCGGCTCTTCGCGCAGAGGCAGCAGAGGAAGAAGAAGTTCTTCACGCAGAAGAACTTCCTCATATCGCTCCAATCGTGGAAGCACTAATATGGAGGGAATATTCAAGGGTCCGGTTGATGTACAGGCAGATATCAGTACCAATTCCCTGGTAATTGTAGCCTCGGCTCAGGATTTCATCCAATTGCGAAACATCGTCAAAAAGTTGGACAAACCAAGACGACAGGTGTTCGTCGAAGTAACCATCATGGAAGTCAGTATGGACAAGACCAGAGATCTGGGTGTTTCTTTCCATGGTGGGAGTGAACTGGGACAGGATGATACTCAGTCTTTCCTCTTCGGGGGAACAGTAACTGACTCATCCAACAATTCAATCATGATGAATCCGCTTTCTCTCATGGGGTTTGCTGCAGGACTCAGAGGACCTGAGATAGCTGATGCCGAATCCTTGCTAGGTATTCCGGGTATTTCCTTCCCTTCTTTTGGTGTTTTTTTTCAAGCTCTGCAACGTAATAATGCAGTGAACGTCGTTTCTTCACCTCATATTCTCACAACCAATAATGAAGAGGCTGAAATCGTTGTGGGTGAAAATGTCCCCTTTCAATCCGGGATTTCTTCGATGGCTTCAATGGCTTCAGCCGATTCTGGTTCCACTTCAGGTATGGCTTCGATGATGCCCATGACTTCCATTCAACGTCAGGATGTTGCTCTTAGCCTCAAGCTTACTCCTCATGTCAATCAGAGTGATTTTGTCCGTATCGAAGTTGAACAGGAACTCAATGAGGTTAAAAGCATTGATAAAGTGGTAGGTCCCACTACTTCCAAAAGAAAGGCTTCGACAGTTGTTGTGGTTAAGGATCAGCAAACAGTGGTAATAGGCGGTTTGATGACCGAAAAAACCAAAAATAATATCACCAAAGTACCTTTGTTGGGTGATATGCCGATTTTGGGATATCTTTTCAAATCCACATCCAAAATTGTTGAAAAAACTAATCTGCTTATTTTTATCACTCCATACATCATTAAAGACGAAAGTGATTTAAGAAGGATTTTCAGAGATAAAATCAAGCAACGCAAGGAATTTATTGATAAATTTGGTGCATTTGAAGACCACGAGATCGAAAAAAATATTAACTACAAGCATAAATGCGGCTTATTTGAAGAAATAAACCGGGAAGCCAATAAAATTGAAAGCGACAATACCCTCAAAAAGAAAGCCATGGCCGAATACAAGGATGTAGACAACAGCGGACCGGTAGTTGTGGGTAATGCTGAAAAACAAAGATTGCAGAAAATGCTCAACCAGATAAAGGAAAAAAAAGAAACCCCTCAAGAAATTAAGCCTGAAACTGACCAGTCCGACAAAAATAAAGGAAAGGACAAACAATGATCAAGGCACATCGGCTTATCGGCGAAATTTTAAACAGAAGGTTTGGGCTTGATCCTGTGGAATTGCAAAAAGCACTGGATCAGCAAAAAGATAAAGATCTGCGTTTGGGTGAAGTTTTGATTGATAATAATGTAATAACTGAAAGTCAATTATTGCAATGTCTGGCAGAACAACAAGGTCTTTATTTTCAAGAAGAAACCCCTGAGTCTGAAGAAGTCGATCTTTCTCTTCTCGATCATATTTCCATCAATTATTTGAAACAAAATAAAGTTCTACCCCTCTGGTATCTGGAAAATGGACACATTTTAGTGGCTGTTACCGATCCCATGGCTTATTGGATTATCGATGATGTTTCCAGTCGTCTTTCCCAGGAGGTTGAGGTGACCCTCATGGAAAGCCAGCGACTCATGGCTTTGATCAATAAAACCTATACGCGCAAGGCACAATCTGTAGAACTCGAAGAAGATGAAGATTTTAAAGATGTCGAAGTTGCTGATCTGGTAGATGTTATCGACATGAAGGATGAAGCTCCCATCATCAGGTGGGTTAATGCCATTATCTTCAATGCCGCCAAAGAAAGAGCCTCCGATATTCATATTGAACCCGGTGAGAAAGAAGTAGTAGTCAGGTATCGCATTGACGGAGTACTTTATGAAACCAAGCATGCCAATAAAAATTATCTGAGTGCAATTATCGCCAGGGTCAAAATTATGGCCGGACTGGACATAGCTGAAAAACGTCTTCCCCAGGACGGCAGGATCCGAAGAAAAATTGCTGGTCGTGATATAGATATGCGTGTTGCTACTATTCCTACTGCCAAAGGCGAAAGAATTACCATTCGTTTGCTTGATCAAAGTTCTATTTTGCTGGCCCTCAGCGACATTGGCTTTGCCCCTCGCGAACTTAAAATCATGGATGATCTTATCCAGCGTCCCCATGGGATTGTTCTGGTTACAGGTCCTACGGGTTCAGGTAAAACGACTACTCTTTATGCATCTCTCAACAAGATCAATTCCCCTGAAAAGAATATTCTGACTATTGAAGATCCTGTTGAATATCAACTTGAAGGAATAAGTCAGGTCCAGGTTAATCCCAAAATTAATCTGAGTTTTGCAGCCGGTCTCAGGTCTTTTTTGCGTCATGATCCGGATGTAATCATGGTTGGTGAAATTCGTGATCTTGAAACAGCCGAAATAGCTATCCAGGCTTCACTTACCGGACATTTGGTTTTATCCACCGTTCATACTAATGATTCCTCGGGTGCTCTTACTCGACTGGTTGACATGGGAGTGGAGCCTTTTCTGGTTTCTTCTTCTCTCAACGGAGTTTTGGCTCAGAGGCTGGTCAGAAAACTCTGTCCGATCTGTAAAGAAGTTTACAGGCCTACCCCCGAAGAGATCAAAACCATGGGATTTGATCCTGAACATTTCTTTGAAGGGGAAATCTCCGGATATCCTGTGAGTGATGATTTTGTCATCCCTCCACCGGGTCATGTTTTTCGCGCCAAAGGTTGTGATGCCTGCATGAATACAGGTTATCAGGGACGAACAGGTATTTATGAACTGATGGAAATAGACGACGAGATCAGAGCTCTTTCCATGAAAAAGATCGACGCCAATCAAATTAAAAGAGCTGCCATGCGCAAAGGACTTAACACTTTGAGGCAGGATGGAATGCGTAAAGCTATTTCCGGAATTACCAGCATCTCGGAAGTCTTGCTGGTAACTGCCGAGGATTTGGCTTAGGAGATTTATGCCCGTATTTTCATATAAATGTATCGACAAATCTGGAAAAATCGTAACCGGAACCAA
>JAWLEA010000147.1:0-8539 GCA_041686345.1 Polyangia bacterium
TCTTATTCTACGCTTCGGTTCTTCTTCTTCAGGGGGCATGGCGATATTTATATGCCTCATCCCTATTATACTTATGGATTCAAAGTAAAACCTGGAATTAATGAATATATAATCTGCGTATTCCTTTTTTACCCAGAGTTTCAACCGAACCAGACTTTCTTTATTTTTATCGATAAGTCTTATCCCTTCCACCGTTCCGATTTTGTGCTGCCCGATTTTGACTGCGGTTCCTGTTTCTATCACCCCCATCCTGGCAAACTCTACATAAAAGGAAACCCCATCTTGCTGGCTGAGCTTTCCTGTAGTTGAGGTATAAGCAAAAAATCCCCCCATCATTACAAGAACTATCGCACCCAAGAGAGTTTGATATTTAAAATCAAGCATCTTTACGGAATTTCAATCTTTCCAGAACAGTTTCCAGGGATTCTCTCTCAAATCTCTAATCAGTTCTTTCAAATCCTCATAAACTTCTCGTTTGACTACCAAAGCACCTATGGAGCCTTTGCCCTGAGCAACATTTTTAAGCAGGCCGTGTGAATCCTGTACCAGCAGTTTGGTTCTGTCACTGAGTCCGGACAACTGGTCGAGGGAACTCATCAACTTGTCACGTTCTTTTTCTCCCACCAGCTCCAGTTTCCCGTCGACCTTGGTCAGGGTGGAATTGATATTATTGACTAATGGTGGCAATTTGCCAGAAAGATAGGCAAGAAGATAATTGAGAGAATTTATGCTTTTTTCAATCTTTTTGCCGTCACCAAGACTTTTATTTACAAGTTTTACACTTTCATTAACGTCTTTCACCAGAATATTTCCATTCTTCAATAATAACTGAATATGGGTTTCATTATCATCAAGAATTCTGGTTACACTTTCCAAGGTTTTTGAACTGTTTTTCAATGTTTTTTTGATAGTATCCTTTTCAGAGACCAGCAAATTGGAAATCTCATCGAGGAAAGTATACAATTTGGAAATTACCAGATCTGCGCGAGGTGGAGCTTCACCTTTAAGTGGCGAAAAATCAGATTCAAGGATTGTTGATTCAGGGGAATCCATATTTCCGGGTTCAATTTCGACATATTGTTCTCCCAATATTCCCTGGGTGTTTATGTAGACTTTGCTGTCAGTTCTGACACTTTCTCTGGCCTTGTCATTAACCCATAACTTCACTCTTACAAACACCCTTCTTTTAACGTTTTCATCGTATTTGCCACCCATGAATTCAATACTTTCAACCCTTCCCATCTTGATTCCAGAAATCTTTACCGGGGCTCCGGCAGACAGATTACCTACAAAATCAAAATCGACATAAACATTGAAACCCGAACCAAAGCTGTAATTGCCGAGAATGAATATAAATGTACCCAGAATAAGAAAAGAGGCCGTCACTAAAATTCCAACTTTAATCTGCAGAGCTCGTTTACTCATTTATTTTTGAATACTCCATCAATAATGATAAAAAAACAGCCAATAACTCCCGTTCTAGAACGGAAAGGATTACATGTTAACACAAGATTAATATGAACAGAATCATTGATTTTTGTAAAGAATATTGTTTATTTCCATTGCACTTTCTACCAATAAAGCAATTGTGTCTTTATTTGTTCTAATATATCAGCAGCTTAAGATTTTTACTTTATTTTAATTTTTTTTTCTATAAGTTTTAAAAAGGATTTTAATAACAGACAAACTTTCAACATAAACAAAAAATGGGCAAAATAAAATGAAAAACTTTTCTTGTTTCATTATCCTTTTTATCATAACAAACAATGCTGCTATCAGGCCTGCTTTTTCAAGCAAAAACAGCAAAACAAAAAGCTCCACTTCAACAAAAAACAAACCAGGCATTCCTCCCGAAACCAAAAACTCAGACTCCATTGAAAATCCAAGTTCAGAAGACACCCAATCTTCAACTGAGCAGCCTCAAACATCCGGAGCCACAAAAAAAGTTCCTTCGTCAAAACAAAGCAGCAAATCCAATATCATTAAACTGACCCACAAAATCTACAAAATTAAAATAAAAGATAAAATCGTCAGAATACTCACCAGGAAACAAAAACTGGTTTCCACCTTCGACCTCCCTGCCCAAGCTTTTTATGCCCAAATTCATAAGAATAAACTTCTGGTTGCCTGCGGTCTTAAAGGTTTACTGATAATTTCCCTGGATGAAATCCAGTCCCCTGTTCTGGAAAAGCAGATAGAAAAGAATTTCTCAATCAGAAATTTTGAAATAAAAAACAATCAACTTCTGGTTAAAGGTATTGCCTACAACATACACACTTACAAAATAGATAAAACTTCAGGGGATGCCAACAATCTCTACCAACATCTGCTCAAAAAAGAAAATGAAAAGAAAGCCCGCAGTATTTACTTCTCAAAAAAACAAATAGGTAAAGTTATCAGAGTAAAACGAGGCTATGCGGTTTTTGCTTTTAACAATAAAATCAATTTGATTCCTGGCGATAAAATCGCCATCAAGTCTGGAAGTAAACGAGAAATTTTTGATCCCTTTGCCGGCAAAACCATCAAACGTCTTTCCAACAAACGGGTATGTGTTGCAGTTATCGATGAAATAAAAGGCAATCAGGCTTCAATTGAGCTGGGTCGAGGAGATGCTCCTCAGGTAGGAGATTTAGTCTACCTCTCAAAATCAGCTCAAGTATCCTCCTTATATCTTCCCAATCGCCAGAAAAATATTCATCATCTGCAGATGGAAATAATTCCCATCATTGGTTCAGCAACTGAAGATGATAACCTCATTTTTTCATCGTTGTTCCTGCTCAATTATGAATATCATTTCGAAAAACCCCTGATGCTTCAATTTGCCATCGATCCTCTGCAATATATTGGAGGAAGTGCTTTTAGTTTAGGACAGAGAATTGGAGCTAACTTCACCTTTACTCTCGCCTATTCTACCAAAAACTTCGGCATCGGCATCGGTACCGGATATCAAAAACCCCTGCTCAACAGTTATGCATCTCCAAGTGGTTTCACCACCAAACATAACCGGGACGGCTTTCTCCTCGTACAATACATCAGGCTTGGGGCAATCGACGGAATTAACCTCTCTATCAAATTTCAATCAGTATACAGCAATAATAACAAAGAAAATCAAACCAGAGCAATGATCGGCAATTACGCATTCAGACTTTCAGTTCCTCTATCCCAGAAATTGAACTTCTTTACCCGCTATTTTGGTGATGGCAGAACCATGAATCATTATAGTTTGGGACTGAAAACCTTTGTCGGTAATGGAGGACCCGGCACTTTCGCCATCCCTGTTTCATTGGGATTAGCCACCATGAGTCCTTATTATTACGACGACGCTGCAGACCCATCACTATTGCAATATGAAGTCACCGGAGTTGTTTTTTCCATTGGATTTGAAAGAAGGTTCTGAAATATATGTTCTACCATCGACATGCCGAATTGATATTTCTGACCATTGGACTGTTCGTACTGTTCGTAAACAAAACCGAAGCCAAAAAACATGTTCTGAATAATGGTATTACAGTATTTAACTATCATAACAGACTTGTTCTTGAAAACAACAAAGGTGTCAAAGTTGCCGAAAGAAGGCTTGGCTCCAATATTTTAACCCTATCAACCCACAATAACCAAATTTATATCACTACCAAGAATATGAAGCTTTACGGCTTCAAAGTTGAAACACTAACCAATCCTGCAAATATATTATCCTTTGGCTGGCAATTGTTCAGTTCAGGAGAAAAATTCATCCTGAAAGAATTATTTTCCATTTCTACAACATTTTTACCCTTGGCGACTTTCTCCGGAGACAATAATCTCCATCTATTCTGTTATAAAAAACAAAAAATAAAATTAGACCTTGATTCTTACGAAAAAACAAGCTTTTCCACTTCAGAAAAATCCAAATCATCCAAACCTGTACTTCCCGAAACCAAAAAACATGAAAAACAAGCAGCAATCAAAGTTGTTGCGGTAAAAGAAGGTAAAGCTTATCTGAATGCTGGTAAAAATCAAGGGGTTAAACTCGATGATAATTTCCTGATTTACCGAAAAATAAAAACAAACAAACATGCAAATGAGATAGCTACAATCAGTATTTCTGAAGTCTTTGAAAATTATTCAATCAGTGAGCTGGCACCAGGGGAATTGGTCCAACTCAATGATTACGCTGTCTATACTACCAAAACCAGTAATTCGGAGCTCAATTCCCCCTCCTTGCATCAACTCAAAGAAAATTATGCAGGCAGTGATTTATTCACTACCTTCGGAGTAACCGATCCTCTTTTTTCCGGCAAAATATATGCAAGCCATCAACTGCATAATTTGATTTCCATCAAGGCTTCCCTGCTTTCCCATAACTTTTTTACCTCTCAAAAGACTAACAGCATCAACAATACCAACCAGACAATTTTTTCCGGAGCAGTACAATTCAACTTGGATCACTTGGTTTTTGGCCTCGGTTTAAAAATAATATCAGGAGATCTCGATAATATTAAAGGACCTGAAACCCTCAGAGAATATGACAGCAAATATTATTCTTCAACAGCTCCATTTATTTTTTTTCGGTCTGGTCACTTCTGGAAAAACAATTTTGAAGTTCGGCTGACCATGCCCGCGGGAAATATGGAATTCGGTGCTGGTTTATCGCTGCAACTTGAATATTCTCCACATTTAATCTTTCTTTCTCTGGACTATTTTGGTCTTGATATTCCTGCTCAATCCTACGACAACCCTACTATGTATTCCATTTACAATTTTACCGCTCAAATTGGCGATAAAGTATTGATTTGCGGTAATGGCGCTTCTGGGAGTATCGCTGTAAAAGGATATCTGGGGTATTTGTATATTGAAGGTCTAATGTCAACATTTTTTGGAGGCGGAATTGAGTATTATTATTAAAAATCTCCTTTTTCTTTTTGCTAAATTATTCATCTTCCTAATTGCAGCCCTGTTCAACTGTTTTTTCTTCCCCGGTTCAGTTCTGGCTCAAGCTTCTCATGTTTCCAATAAAACCACCTCTCAAAATTCAATTATTTCACAACACCAACTCACCTGTGTCCATCTTGGTCATTATTTTTTCGTCAAAAACAAATCTGACAAAATATTACTCACCCGCAAATTCCCGTCTGCAATCACTGCGGTCTATACTTTCAAAAACAAATTATATCTGGCCACTCGCAAAAACGGCTTCTTTGTTTTTCAATTCAACTTCGAAAACAAAAAATTACAATTAGAATTAATCAAAATTAACAAAAACATAAAAAATATTATAAACATTAAACTAATCGATAATAGTCTCCATCTAATCCAGAAAAACAAAAAGGAGTTCTCCCAACAACTGGATTCAGCAACTTTTTCCACCCCCGAAAATCTGCCCCACAAACCTCTGGGTAAAATAATTGAAGTATCCAGGGGCAAAGCCACTTTAAACAAAGGTAAAAACAGCGGGTTGAATCTCGGCGACAAAATTGCTATTGTAAATATCCGGGAAAAAAGAATATATGATCCATTTCAGGACAAAGAAAAAAATACCAGTGTTAAAACTGCAGCCGGGACAGTTACCATCAATGAAATTTCAGATAAGCAGGCTCAGTTCGAAATCCCCTTCGGCATCGATGTACGCCCAGGTGATATTTTTTTTCTTACAACTCAAAAAAAATCTGCCACTTCAAACCAACATTGGAATAACCTTCTGGTTTTGAAAACTGATTTCCTTCCCGGAATCATAAATTTTGAAGATTCAGAACCTTTATCAGGTTTTTTGGATTTTTCTCTGGAATATACTTTTTCTGAATTTTTAAAAATTAATCTGTCCCTTGACAACCTTTTCAATTCTAAAGGAGATAATTTTTCTTTTTCCAAGGCAACTATTGGTTATTCCACCGAATATTTCGATTTTTTCACTGGAGTGGCTTTGGGAATTGCTTCAAATGAACTTGAATCTCAAAAGGGTTTTTATCTGATCAATGGTATCAGGTTTGGTAAAGTTGATTCCTGCAAATTCAATTTAAGTATTGCCACCGGCAATAAAAAAAACGTCTACGGTTTTGAATTTACCTTTCAAATTCCCTGGAATCCTCATTTTGTATTTTTAAACGTTAAAAATTACAATCTGCCACAATTTGACAGAGTTTCCGTTGAATTGGGAGACCGAATTCTTATTTTTGGAAATGGCGGTCCGCAAACACTTTTTATCAAAGCATTTTTCGGAATTGTGTTACTGAGCAGTCCCGAGTTACTTGAAGGAACAGAACAAGAAGAAACAAGCGAAAAAACTGCAGGTGGAATGTTCCTTGGAGCCGGCATTGAATACAGACAATAATCCTGCACATAAACTTTGAGGAGAAATAATGAAAGCAATTCTTCACCTGACACCTGCTTGCAATCTTGCCTGCAATTATTGCTATGCAGCCAAAGAACTCGAGCAAAAAATGAGTCTGGAAACTGCAAAAAAAGCTGTGGACTTTGTCTTTAAACACGGACAAAATTCAGCCTGTATCTCCTTTTTTGGCGGAGAACCCCTTCTGCGTTGGGATTTAATCAAAAAAACTACTTTTTATGCTGAACAGAAATCAAAGGAAACAGGAAAACCCATTTTTTTCAGAATGTCGACCAACGGAATTCTGTTTGATGAAGATATTCTCAAATTTTGTCGAAAACACAAAATCCTCTTTGCAATTTCTCTCGATGGAAACCAGCAAGCTCATGACAAGCATCGAATAACAACCGATAATCAGGGCACCTGGCAAATTATCGACGAAAAGCTCGATCTAATCCTTAAATATAATCCTCACACTGTGGTTGGCTCCGTTATTTCTCCTGATACCATCAAAGAGCTTCCTGCTTCTTTGGAATATATGTGGGAACGAGGCATCCGTTATCTGGCCCACTCCCCTGACTTCACCAATCCCCGCTGGACACCTGAACTTCTTGATGAGCTTGAAAACAGTTACAGGCAGATGGCTCAATTTTATCTTGCCAGAAGCAAAGAAAACAAGTTCTTCTTTTTCACTCTCTTTGATGAAAAAATTAAATACCACGCCCGCGGAGGATTAAAACCGGGAGATGTCTGTGACTTCGGTGTCAAAAAAATCTCAGTTGCTCCTGACGGCAACATTTTCCCCTGTGTCCGCTTTGTCAGTGACGAGCCTGATGCAAAAAAATACCTGATAGGCAACGTTTATAAAGGTTTTAATCCCAAACGGCAACGGCTGATCAACAAAAACAGGCAACCCAGACCTCAATGTATTCAATGTGATTTCAATGGTCGCTGCTCCAACTATTGCGGTTGTACCAACTGGCAGACAACCGGAGACATACTCAAGGTCTCTCCCCTGCTCTGTGCTCATGAACGCATGTTAATCCCCATAGCTGACGAAATTGGAAAAATCCTCTGGCAAGAAAAAAACAAAGCTTTTTTAGCCAAACATTACGACATTGATGAAAATCACTTCCCCCTGATCAACTCTTATGACATTGACTGATTTTTTTTCATCTGTTTTTTCCCCGCTCTTACTGCTGACTCCACACAAATTCCCACTCTAATCTTTAAATCGACTATAATTCTTTGCATTTTTACCAATCGAGAGTAAAATATTATAAACTGAAACAATTCAGGATAAAATTTAATAATCGAATTCTTAAACACTATTATTTTCTTAACTTATTTTTTCCAATCCGAGGTTATCCCATGAAACATAAAAAGTTTTCAATTTCTCCCGTTAAAAACTACAAACCTGAATATCCCCTCAAAAAACAAATTAAATCAGAAACCATTTTCAAAAAGGCAAAGAATCTTTTGCTCAGTGGTGGAATCATGCTCCTTGCAGCCGGTTGCACCGAAAATATCGAATCTTCAGAAATGTGTGATCCTGGTGTTAACTGCAATGAAAACTATGTAGCTGAAATCTGCGATCTGAACCATGTAACCTCAACTGTAAATTGCAATAACTGGTGTGTTCAAGAATATGGGGAAGATGCTTACGCCATCGGTTGCACCGAAGATATCAACCAGCCGTGCAATTGCGAATATGGAGGCCTTGACGGCATGATTGCCGAATGCACCCCAGGAGAAGAACGCTGCACCAATACAGGTATTGAAGTATGTGTTGATCTGTCCGGTTATTATGGCTGGGAACATTACAGTTGCAACGAATATTGCAACGAAGAATATGGTGACCATTACGTTTCCTACGATGGTTGTAATTCTGAGCTCGATGAAAATCTTTGTCAATGCGAATATGAAATGATCGATGGGAACATGCCTGCCTGCAACCCTGAAGATATTGCCTGCGACGGTGATAATCTTCTGGTATGCAATAATGATACTCTTTCTTTTGAAACTGTAAACTGTTCAGATAAATGCAGCGAAGAGTATGGTAATTCATTTGTTTCCGAAGGTTGTGACGCAAGTAACCCCGATAATCCCTGTCTCTGCACAAACGAATAAATTTCCAGCCAGTCATTTCTGACAATCCACTATACCCATCACAAATTCTTCCATTTGATTTCTACCCTTCAATAAATAGTTTCCATCCCAGAAGTGGTGTTTTTG
>JAWLEA010000148.1:0-8520 GCA_041686345.1 Polyangia bacterium
TCAGCCTCTTCCTGTTCTGATAGAGCATTTAACTCAACTTGATAATTTGGTTAAAGGTATTTCTCCTCTTATGAGCGAGGAATTAGCCAAAGGATGGCCTCCATATTTTACTATTCTCTTTCCGGTCAAAGAGAAGATCAATTCTCTTTTGCAACATGATCAAAAAATTGCTGTAAGGTTAACCCTGTACGAACCTCTTCAAGATCTTATCAGGATTTTGCAAATTCCCATAACCGGAACTTCAGCCAATGTAGCAGGAAGGGCACCCGCCAAAAATGCAGCTCAGGCGGCAGAACTTGATGTGGATCTGGTGCTTGATGGAGGAAATCTGGAAGCTGAGCAAGCCTCCACTATAATAGATCCCGGGGAAGGAAAAATTAAAATTTTGAGACAAGGAGCAGGAAATATCAACAACTTCTTTTCTCACTCAGAACAAATAACAAATTCAGATCTTGAAGTGGAAAAAAACCAAGTGCCAAACACAAGGTTTTATACTTATCAAAATACATCCGGATATCGTTTTAATCAGGATTCAATTAATTTGGCAGAATTTGTGGTAAAAAATGTTAAAAAATTCAAGAGAGTTGCTGATTTAGGAGCGGGAACAGGCGTGCTTGGCTTTTCTTTGTTGCATAGTCATCCGAATTTGAGGATAGATTGCATTGAGATAAACAAGAGAGCATATCGCAATCATTTAAAAGCAGTGAAAGAACAAAAGCTGGCCGCATCTTTTGCATTGCTTAACAGAGATATTGCTGATTCCAAGTATTTTCTACCCGGCAATGCCTATGATCTGGTAATCATGAATCCTCCCTATTATAATCCGGAAGCAGGCAGGACCAGTTCCAGTAACACCATAAAACTAGCTCGTTTTTCCTCAGAGAATCAACTGGAAAAATTCATTATGCAGACAGCCAGGCTTTTAAAACAAAAAGCTCGACTTGGAATCGTCATTTCTACAAATCGATTATTTAAGCTCTTGAATTTGATTGAAAAATACTCATTATCAGTAGAAAAAATGCAATTTGTTCATTCCGCTTTAAACAAAAAAGCCGACAGAGTTATGGTTTTAGCCAGAAAAAATAAAAATACTGAATTGACAATTCTTCCCCCTCTAATAATCTATGATGAACAAGGTTATTCTATTCACTGAGTCGGCATATTTCAGAAACAGTTGCTATATCTGTCAAGCACATATTACAAGTGCTGTTCCTGATTCTCACTTTCTCCCCCCGACCATTCAACAATAAGCTAAACCAGGTGCTGATTTGACCACAATTGTCAAGAAAAGTTGGAAATATTTGGAAAAAGCATCAGATTTCTTCTGGTTTCCTTTTCTGCGGTTTTTTGAAGAAACCGGCAACATTATAATTCTTGTTATGCAAGCCTTCTATTGGTTGTTTCGGCGACCATTTCGCATTAAAAACTATTTGTCAGCTTTTGAGTTCGTGGGAGTGGGTTCTCTGGGAATAGTAATTCTGGTAGCTTCTTTTACCGGAGCGGCTTTCAGTCTTCAAACTGTATATACCTTTAAAATGTTTCAGGCAGAAGCCTTTATTGGTATTACAGTTGCCTTATCCCTCACCAAGGAGCTTGCACCTGTCCTGACCGCTCTCATGGTAACGGCCAGGGCCGGGAGTGCTATGGCGACAGAATTGGGTTCAATGCGCATAACAGAGCAAATAGACGCCTTATATACTATGGCAGTAAATCCTGTTCAATATTTAATTACTCCAAGGATCCTGGCAGGATTGGTTATGGTGCCCTTTTTGACGATGCTATTCAACCTGGTGGGAATCTGGGGCTCAACTTTTATTGCTGTAAATATGATGGGAGTGGATGAAGGCCTTTATTGGCATTATATCTACTGGTATATTGATGCCAGTGATATTCTGGAAGGATTGATCAAAGCAGCTGTATTTGGTTTAACCTTCAGTTCAATTTCCTGTTATCAAGGGTTTTATGCTTCGGGAGGAGCTGCCGGAGTTGGTCGCAGTACCACCAGAGCTGTAGTCTGGTCTTCAGTATCAATTCTTTTTTTCGATGTAATTCTTACAGATATACTGCTGATTGTGTTCAAGTAAAACTCAATTCAATTTCAAAATGGGGCTTGTTCTGGCCAGAATGGCAAGATCCTGGTTATTGATTTTATAAGTTTGCCCCAGTGCATGTAGAAAAAGTTGAAATTCCAGAAGTTTGTGCTTGGTTTTACTGGTCTGCCACTTTCCTTTTAATAGTTTTGTTATGGATAATTCTGAAAATTCATATGCTCCAGAAGTCAGTTTGTACAATTTTACCGCATCCCGGCAGAAATTAGAATCAATCAAGCAAAGAAGAGCTTTTATGTCAAAGCGGGCAGGGAAAATATAATCCAGCAGTTTGAGGATTTGCTGACTTTGTGCAATGGAACCATGATTCAGAGTGATAACAGTTTTGTATTGCAAGGAAGAGAATTGAGAGAGTTTATTATTCCATTCGGATAAAAGTGGAAAATTATCAGCGATTTTAAATTTAACAATTTCAAGATTCCAGGGATCTGAAGAAATCTGTTTGAGAAGAAAAGAAATTCTCTTTTTCAATTTTTTCCAGAATCCCGCTTGATAAAGAAAATTTAAATAAGCAAATTCTTCTTTTGCCAAATATTTGGAATCAGTTCTGTTAATTATTCCAAATCCGGTTTTTTGCCGCTCCATATTTTTCAATATCAGTCTGGCTGCGACTCTTCTGAGACCATATTTGAGAAAAACTTGAACTCCTTGCTGCAGAAGTTCGTCGGGCTTATTGGATTTGTAGAGGGTTGTGTCAAAATAATATTCTGCTCGGAGTTGATCATCTGCCAAAATGGCACCCTCAACAGCTGCCAATTTTCCCCGATTGCTGTTTTTATGCAGATAATTGAAATAGTTGAAAACAAACTCACTTAATTCTTTTTTCCAGTATTTGGATTCCAGTTTTTCCAAAATCTTGACAAATTTTTTGCGGGAAAACTTGTTCTGCAATAAGTTTGGCAGATCCAACAATGAGAAATCAGGATCGGAGACCTCAGATTTATTCTTGGAAATTTTAGGCGTACCAGTGGTTTTATAGATTTTACTCAAATTTTTCTTTAAAAGAAAAGGAAGAGTATTTGGGGCAATTTTATCAGTAAATTCAAGTTCAGGCAGAGGGGGAAGTTTACAATTGCCAGAATTTGAAAAATCAGGACAGTCAGTTTTGTTATTACTTTTATTACAAATATTGTAGTTCAGTCCTGTATAGGCGCTCCAATATTTGAAAAAGGAACTGGAATTGGTAAGACACCTTGTGAAAATACTTGTTATTTCTTGTAATTCACGTTTATTTTTATCAGTTGAAAGTAGTTGTAAAAGGTGGAAATTCAATTTGTTTCTCAAAATTGAAGAAATCAACTTCGGCTTTTCCTCGTAAAGTGATTTAATCTCGGAAAAAACAGCGTTACCGGTAAGTTCCCCTGTAAGCATTCTCAACCGAGTATATATATCGGTAATTTTATTTGAATCAGATCGGGCCCAGCGCAGGTGACGATCTGCAGCTTTGAAATCATGAAAATGAATTGCCAGCAGAGCAGCCTCCAGTCTTGCAGAGAAAGTGGAATTCGGTTTTCTTTTGTTCAACAAGGCAATTGCTTTTTTTATCTTGCCTTGCAATCTCAGATGTTCCGCCTGGCTTTTCAGATTATCATGATTCATTTTTACAGGGACGATACCAAGATAATGAATATATTTCAAAAGCTTATAATCAATAATGTTTTTGTTGTTCAAAGCTGGAAGAGGATATTGATATTTCAGCACTGATTTGAGAAGATTTTTGAAAGAATTCGGTTTAACCTGATTCAGATATAATTTAAAAACAGCCGGTTGTTGACCAAACCTGTTTTTCAAATCCTTAAAAAGATGTTTGTGGGTAATATTGGAGTTCAATTCACTATATAGCCATAAAGAAAATTGCAAAGGCAGGGAATTAAGAGTGTGTTTTAAAAGCAACTTCGAGTCTTTCTTGTCAAGTTGCAGTGGTCGCCCTGTTAAATGGAACTTTTGATAAATAAAAAAGGGAAGGGGATTTGGTATTTCAAACCTTAGATATTTTTTAAATAATTCAATTATTTTCTTATTATTATTTCTATTGGAGCGTTTATCGCCGTGATAAAATTTCTCAAATAAAATACCATCTTCTGTATGGAAAAACTGGGACCATTTTCTGGAGGCTGCTAGATTCACCGGTGATTCAGCAGATTTTTTGTATTTGCTACCGGCAACTTCTCTTTGCAGCCACTGGTTGAAATGAGGAAACTTGAATCTGGTATTCCAGTTGACAAGTTGATTATAGATATATTTGGGTTGGTTAAGTTTGAAATAAGCATTGGTTCCAAGAATCAATGCTCTGAATCTCGATTTTTTGCTGGTTTTATTTGAGTAGATATTTTTGGCTTTTTTCCATTTGTTCCTGCTGGTATTTGGGGTTTTTGAACCTTCCGGCGGAGAACAACCCACCTTAAAAAGATTAAAAATTAAAAAAATATATATCATATAAATTTTAAATTTCATTTAGCTGTTTCTCCACCTGCTATGAAAATTTGATCAAACCCTAAAAACCCTGATCTGAATTCTGGATTTTTATCCTGTACTATTCTACTATGTTGTTTGTCAGTTTCAACTGATTTGAAATTTTACTTGAACTTGAACCACAGAAAGAATCTAAATGAGAATCTGCCCTCTTTGCAATACACAAAACCAGGAAAAACAAAAAATATGTTCAAATTGTGGATATATTATTGAAAAGGACAATCTCGGCATTTCAGGTTTTTCTCAAAATAACAATTTGATTGGGGTTACTCTGGATAATAAATACTTGATCGAAGAGTTTATAGGTACAGGTGGAATGGGTAGCGTTTACAAGGGCAGGCAAACTTATCTCGACAAAATTGTAGCCATAAAAATAATGAACAAAAGCAATATGGAAGATGAAAAAAGTATTGCCATGTTCTATCGGGAAGCCAGACTTGCTGCCAGGCTCAACCACCCCAACTCCATTTCTATTTTTGATTTTGGCAAAACTACCGACGGGCTGCTTTACATGGTTATGGAATTTTTAAACGGGGACTCACTGGCATCAGTTATAGCCCGCGAGGAAACCATCGACCTGGTGAGAGCTTGCATAATAATCAGACAAGTCTGTCTGGCCCTGGAAGCAGCCCATAAAATTGGACTTGTTCACAGGGATTTGAAACCTGACAATATTTTTTTGCAGAAGGTTGGAGATAACAAAGAACATGTTACGGTTCTGGATTTTGGTATTGCGAAACAAATTTCCGGCGAAAACGGGGATGTGACTCTTACCAAGCCTGGAATGGTTTGGGGAACTCCCCTTTACATGTCTCCGGAACAGGCAACCGGGAAAGAACTCGATAAACGCACTGATCTTTATTCGCTGGGAGTTGTTTTTTATGAACTTTTGTGTGGCCGTCCTCCTTTTGTTTCCGAAAATCCAACGGAAATCCTCATATCCCATGTTAATGAAATCCCTCCGAAACCATCTGAACAGGTCGAGGGCTTGCAAATACCCACCTCCCTCGAATTAATTGTATTGTGGGCGATGGAAAAGAACAAAGAAGATCGTCTTGCCTCAGCTACCCATTTCAGGAAAGTTATTGAATCATGGCTGGCTGTAGTCGGGGATACAGTTAATGAAAATCTTTGTCATATCTGTGGAAGCAAGATAGAAGATGGCACGGATTTCTGTCCCGTGTGTCTGCATAAGCTCAATCCAGAAGAAAATGAATTTGGCCAAAATTTAAAAGATTTAAAGAAAATTATAAAAGAGGAATCAGAGGAAAGAAAAGAAAGTTCCTATTCCTCCGATCCAATCAAGGTGTCAACCAGCAATATCCAAATTCTGGCTGATTTCAACCTGGAAGCTTCTCCTGATACTGAAGGGGTAATGGTTGATAATAATATTCGCAGTGAAGAATTGAGCAAATTGAAAGATCAACTTGTCCAAGGCAAAAATATTTTTCTTACAGGCGAAAAGGGAATTGGAAGAACCACTTTGGTAAAAAATTACCATTCCATCTATTTTAAAACAGCTCCTCCTTTAAAAACTCTTTATATCAAAGACTTTATAAATGATTATCCCTTGGAGATATTTAGAAAATACGCGGAAGAAATTATTGGTAAAGAAGTTATCTTCAATCTGGTCAAGAAACATTTTACCGATACCGAAGAAAGAAAAAGGTTGGAAGAACTTTTTACTTCCGAGTTTATTCCCACTCATCCAGATTCCTGGTTTCTGGAAACTCTCAGGTCTTTCGAAAAATTAACCGGTATTTTTATTAAAAATCATCAACACCAACTTCTCATTACAGATGAGAATTTCAAAAATAATAAAAATAAAGAATTTTACAAATTTTTGAGTGAAATTTACCACAAGGAAAAAAACTCAAATCTAATCATTAAAACTGAAGTTTTGGAAAAAGAAGATATTTTTAAAGGGTGGGAATGTATAGAGGTGCAAAAAATCCCTGAAGAAAAGATGGAAAGAATCTGTCTTGAAGTTATAGAAGAAGAGGAATTACCCAAAATAAACAAATTTTTCAAGCAAGTAAAGGGTAATCCCTTTTATTTGAAACAAGCTTTGGATCTTTACCAGGAAAATAATCTTCCCAAACAGATTTCCAACAGAAAAGAGTTGCCAGAAATCAGAATTAACTGGCTACCCACCAGAGCCAAAGAAATTGCCCAGATTGTTTCCATTTTTCCCATCGGCTACCTTGATCGCGATACTATCTGCAGGATTTTGGATATTGATGACAATGCGGTTGAATCTTCACTAAAAATTCTCCAAAGCAAAGGAATTTTATACTCATTCAGAAAAAAATACCATTTTCGTCATTCCATCTGGGAAAAAATTGTAAAAGAAAATATTCCCATAGCTGTAAAAAGAGAATTTTTGCATAATTGTATTCGATTCCATAAAAAAGGTAAGATGAAATTTCCGTTGTCAGTATATGGCAATTATTTGGAAGAAATAAAAAAATATGAGGAAGCCTTTGAGGTGTTTTACAATCTTGGTGTTAAAAACAAGCTCTATGGTTTTTTAAAAAACTCTATTTATTTTTTGGGGAAAGCCTTCAATCTTTCCAGGATACAATTACTTCAGATACCCAAACCTGATTATCAACACTTTATCCCCTTGATCAAAGTCATCAGAAAATTAACCTTCCTTTTGCAAAATGAAGGACAGTTATCTACTTCTTTGGCTCTCATCAAAGAAATAAAAACTGTCATATCTAATAATGAGCAAGCATTGATGGAGCTTTTACTGATAGAAATGGAGTTGTTGATTAATGACGGAGCGGGTAAAAATACTGATCATCTGGTGCAAGAATACATCCATCTTGCAAAACAACATGGCGTTCCTGGCAAATTTTATCTATTATTGTTAAAAATTGAGTGTTTCAAACGCAATTCTTCCAAAATCAAAATAATTCTGTATAATTTTGTTAAAAATAAATATGACAAAAAGCTGCAAATAGATTTTTTTAATGAACTTGCAAATTATTATTTTGGTGGAGACGAACAGGCTAAAGCCCTGAAGTGGTGGAATACTGCGTTGTATCTTTCTTTGGAATTGCCGGAAAAAAGATATGAACTGGAAAATCAACTTTATCGCTTTCATATGGAAACAGGAGATTTGAAAACAGCAGAGGATTATCTTTTTGCCATGCTTTCTGACAACTTTGACAATAACAACAAACTGGAAGTTGCTCGCACCTATTTAACTTTGGGGCAGTTAGCGCTGCAGCAGAAAGATGAGAAAAAATCCCGCATTTACTTTGAAAAAGCTCGTGAAATCAGCCAAAAGCTTAATTGGGAAGAGGGATTGATGATTTCAACCATATAACTGATCTTCATATTATGGATTCAATCATGAATAAAATTAAAAAGTGGAAAATCACTAAAAAAAGCAATGTATTTCAATCGAAAATGTTGCAATTTGAAAAAATGGATTGTGTCAGAGAAAATGATCAAGCAAAAGGGATTTTCTACAGAATAATTCTACCCACTTGGGTAAATATAATTCCAATTACTACAGAAGGAGAATTGATATTAATTCGTCAATTCAGACACGGGGCAGGGGAGTTTACTCTGGAAATACCGGGAGGAGTAGTTGACAAAGGTGAAATGCCTTTTGCGGCAGCCAAACGGGAGTTATTGGAAGAAACAGGTGCCACTTCCTCTAACTGGAAATCCCTTGGTTATGTTTTTCCCAATCCTGCTATTCAATCAAACAAATGTCATCTCTATCTGGCTACAGACGCTGAAATTAAAAATCAGACCGACTTCGACGAATTTGAAGAAATAGAGATAATTAAGATTAAACTAAACGAGATCACTTCTTATCTTGCTTCCGGCAAGATCAAAAACGCTATTGTTCTTTCTTCCTTTGCTCTATTTTTGTCCATGCCAGAATACAGCCAATTGTGTTCTTGAGATTAACCCCCTG
>JAWLEA010000001.1:0-91132 GCA_041686345.1 Polyangia bacterium
CAAAAAATATCGTTTAAGTTACTAAATTTTACTCAATGCTAAATTTAAAAGTATTCTTTAAATTAAACAGAAAGGAATTTTGATTATGAAAAAATTATTAGCTATTCTCGTTGTTACTGTATTTACATTAGGTTTTGCTGCATGCGATAAAAAAGAAGAAAATACCACTCCTGATAAAACAGACGATACTGCTGTACCAGCCACTGATGATACAGCCACTGACACCACAGTCACTGATGACACAGCCACTGATGATACAGCCACTGACACCACTGAAGATGCCCCAACTACAGATGGTACAGCCACTGAAACAACTCCCGGTACTACAGATGGTACAGCTACTAAAACCGAAGAAGCTCCTGTAACTCCAATAACAGAATAAGCTTTTTTTCCAGTTTTAAAAAAAAGCCGCTTTTTGCGGCTTTTTTTTTGGATTTTTTCTCATCTTTGCATATCCAGTTCCACCTAGTTTCCATCCCAGAATGGGGGTTGTTGGCTGGGGAAGAAGCTGGTTTCAGAAGTGTGGAGAAACTTTGCAGAAATAGTTGATACTATTTCAAGAAGTTACGACAAAGCAGATGAGGCCAGATTCCGTCGCCAGACGATGATATCCATTTTTGGGATGGGAACTGCCTATTCAAAAAAGAAAAATTTTCTTTTTTACTTCTTGCCTTCACTAGTTGGAACAGTATGTATCAGGGTTTAAATTGTTTGAAATAGTATCAATTGAATTTCCTCTTTTTCCAATTCTTCCGGACAATTTTTTTTTGAATACCTTTATTCTAAAATTACAACTGAAGCGAAGGGAAAAAGTAAGACTGAATCTTTGTCATAGATAATTTTGTCGTGGTTATTTGTTGACATCCAAGGTCTGATAAGCATATATTAACGCCCAGTATATCCTTTTTCCATCTTCGGGATTATCCAGGTTCTCACGTTATCAGCTTGGATACAGACCAATTTTGAAACATTAATGGTTCTATTTTTGATTTCAGCTGGAATTTGGTAATTGATTATTGTATTATCTGGGCAAATTTGTTTAGAGTATTTTACCTTGTAATGGTTTATTCAATAATTCTTCCATTGTTTGAAAGGCTTGTTTCCTATGGTTAAGAAACTGTTTTCATTATTGTTTGTGTTAAATCTTCTTTTTGTTTCATGTTCTTCAAGTGAATCGGATCCCAAAGTATGGATAGAGATCTTGAACGATTCCAAGAAAGACAGAAAATTTGCTTTGAATAAATTAGAGTTTATCTATCAGGTGGATACCACCCTGGATGAAACCTGTGACGATATTCTCGCTCCAAAAGCTTGGGACAAGAGAAAAAGGGAGATAATCAGAAGAACAAGAAATAGCCAGGAACTCAGAGAGCAGATGATGAAAGTGGGCAAAGCCGAGTTCGATAAATACGAAACTTTTTGCAACACTTATGCCGAAGGTTTAAAAGAAAAGATCCCTTATTTTCGCAAATTGGTTATTCCATCTTTGCTTTCAGCTCTGGAAACCAAAGAATGGCAGAAAGACAAGATCATCAAGTTGCTAATCGAATTCCAGGATCCCAAGGAGCCCATTAAAGCCAAGGATATTCAGGATCTCTTCATTAAAACAATTAAAGAATTCGGTGGAACTGAATATCTTACCAACAAAGACAAAATCGATGCAAGAACAGTAATTGCCATTCGTGGTTTGACCGAACTCAACAAAAAAAATCCCCATCCCGAAACTTTCAAGGTTTTAAAAAGTCTTCTCGCCAAAATTTATAAAAGACCCGAAGAATATGATTCCATTTCTCAGGTAAGAATGGCCCTGGTTAAAAATATATTCAAACTCAGGGGGGTAAAAGAAAACAAGAACAAGGAGTTCAACAAAGAAGCAGCCGATATCCTGGTTGAGATCATTCGTCGTGGTAAGCACGATACCACCGAAGAAAAATATCATTGCCAGGGACGACCCTGCAAACAGAACTTTCTCATCAACAAGAAAGCCGCTATCAAACTTGGTGATCTCGGGGTCTCCAATCAGAAAGTTATTCAAACTCTGGTAACATGCCTTTATAGTGTTGAAGTTGGAGCCGGCCGCAAAAGAAAATCTTTCCGTGAGTGTAAACTGGCTTTGTCCAAACTTTATTCAACTGAAAAGGAAAATGGCGCGATAGATCCTGTGGGTATACTTTCCCTGGTAGCTGAAGGTGACCCGGCCAGACATCCCCTTGCTTATCAAGGCAAAGAAAAACGCAAAGTTGTAGATAAATGGTATGTATATAAAGACGGGGACAAATATGTTCAATACGGCAAAGACAAACACCAGTCCTCCAAGCGATCCAAAAGTCAAAAACAATGCTTGGAAAATTTCAAAAAATACAGAAACAGTGAATATTTCAGATTTGTTGCTTATCGCCGTTACAGACATCTCCTCAAAACACTGGGATCCGATAAAGTTGGATCCTTCAGCGAATATCTTGAAAAAATCAAAACTGCCAACAAAAAAAGAGTTGACAATTATGGCGACGGAGCTTGCAAGATCTTTGTGCTCAATGAATTGGGCGGTTGGGACAAAAAAGACTCAGCCGTTGTTGAAAGAACCGCTCTTGAAGCCTTGCGAGGAATGGGTGCGGGAGATGAGATAAAAAGAATCTTCCTTGAAAATTACAGTTCTTATGCCATGGAAGCCTATTGGGATTTTACGGCTGATCAGTCCTGGGAAGCAGCCAAAGTGCGCTGTGAAAAAGAAGGCATGATGAGAATGTACATCAAAAAACACTGTGTTCCAAAATATAACAATAATATTGATGGTATAAAATCCCAGTGGAACAAACTTAAAGATTACAACTGGCTGGTGGATGCTTCCAAAGAAGCCATGTATGGTGCCGGTTGGTACACAACTTCCATGGTTGATAAATTAAGCAGAAGAATCAGAGACGAATTGGAAAAACGACTCAAGTGGCTGCATGATCCAAGATCAACTGTTTTTGCCGCCAAAGCATTGGCAATGATTCCCTATAAGAAGAAAACTTTACAAAATATTCTTGATGTAGTTGTTGATCTTGAACACGATCCAGAAAATAAAGATGCAAAAACTGCATCTTTGGAGCCTTGGCATATTGCCACCGAGTTGCTCTGGGAACAATACCGACAACAGACTATTCAAAATCTGCAGATGGGTAATTTCGAAAAGAGATGTGCTGCTTTAGGTGGAGAATTGAAAGACAAATGCCAGAAAAAGTTTGGCAAAGCTTTCCAGGAAGTAATGGAAGTTTTCCAGATGTGGAGTTTCAACAAAGACAGGTGGCTGCGTTCGAGATACATGTGGATATCAGCACTGCAGGATTATTTTGGTTATTGGCCCATAGATCCTAAAACCAAAAAGCCCAATCGGATGGATGCCAAAACACTTTACAAAGAATATGTCAAGTGGACGAAAAAATGTGAAGCAAAACGCAAAGCTTTCAGTAAAACCTCTGAAGCTAAAAAGAAACCAGAAAATGAACCAATCTGTGATGGTTATGATAAATCTAAAGATTGGGGTTGGAATATCAGAGCTTCCGAAGCCGCCAAAGGAATGAGCAAAGCCGGCATTTCATCCAAAGAGGCTGAAAAACGTCTTATTCTCACTGGTTACGAGAGGGTCAGACTTGATATTCTCAAGTCAGTTTTTGATTATGCTTCTATTGATGATTTCAAAACTTTGTTGAGCATTAAACCAAAGCATATCATGATCGATCCAGGTCCCCATCCACTCGATAAGGTTAATCGTGACAAATTGTCCGAAGCTGCCAAAGTTGACTATGAGCTCATGGTGCAAAGACCATGGGATGACAAAATGGAAAAAGACAGGCAAAAAGCTGCCAAAAAAGTTATCAAGGAAGAATTAAACGAACTGTTCGAGCCTATCCATGATTTGAAATCTTTTTCCAAAGCCTATCTTGGCAGTGAAGCCCCCATAAATAATATTTCAGCTCTGAGAACCATTATTCAGACAGTATCAATTAAAAAACCATGTCCTGAAAAGGATGAAGATGGCAAAGTTCCTTCTTGTGCGGTTTTTGAAGATAAATACAACGAAGAAACCAATGAATGGATTAAAGTCCGCAAGTCTTCAAGGCAGACAATTTTTACTCCCTGGAGAGCTCGTCACAAGGCACTTATGTTAATCAATTCCTGGGATAAAAATATCAACGAAGGTGATCGTAAAAACCTTGTTCAAACATTGGCCACAACTTACGAAAAATCTGAAGTTCCGGTAAGAGAAGCAATATTACTGGTTCTTGACCGCTGGAGTAAGTCATCAGATTATAAAGACGTGGCAAAACCAATTAAAAAAGTTGTTAAATTTGAAACTGAAAACCATCGTAGAGGTGGTTATTTCTGGATGAATCAAAGAGCACTCTCCTTCCTGGGAAGGCTCAAAGGTAAAAAATAATAATTATAATCCAGGATTTTTACTAAAAGTTTCGGCAATATTTGCATTTATTTATTTGGGAAATGTTTTATTTCACCCCAAAGCTTAACTAAGCTTCACGGCTCAACAGCAATTTTGCCGTAAATTGTTGTAAATATCCTTAGGTTACAAACCTCGGATGACTTTTCAAGCAGCCCAGTATTGGTAAGTAAATAAATATCATAATTGAAAAGCAGTCGATGGGGAATGTTCTGGATAATATGATCAAGTTAGAAATAATCGAGGGCGAACAAAGTGGTGAATGTTTTAAAAGCGATGAGGCTGTTTTTACTATAGGACGGCTTGACAATAATGATTTTTCATTAAGTGATTATCACATAAGCAGTGAACATGCTCAGGTTTTTTGGGAAGATAATCAATATATTTTCAAAGATTTACGTTCTACAAACGGTTCAGTGATAAAGAGGGGTGAAGATCTGTTTACTGTGAATGGAGCTCATCAATGGGAATTGCCACTGCAAAAAGGCGACAGACTTTTACTGGGAGCTCCTCATACACCTGTAATTATAGAATGTAAGGAGGTAACCAGTCCTTCCTTCGTAGATGAATCCGATAAGAAAACCAAAGTTGTTCTGGCTCGAGATAAAAGTCAACTGGAAACCTATCAGGAAAAAGCTTTGGATGATCACAATCTTGCCAGAATCATGTATAGAATGGTGCAAACCATTGGCAAAAGCGGTCTTCGGTTGTCAGACGTTCTTGACAACGTCGCCAAAGCTGTTTTCGAATTAATCAAATTATCTACCAATGTTTCTATTTATTTAAAAAACAGATCAAATCGGTTTAAATTAAAATATTCCTGTTCCAGACAGGGTAAAGAACAATCCAGCGGTTCCAGATCTATAATCCGTTTGGTTTTAAAACGTAAACAGGCTGTGGTGGTAGCTGATGCTCCAGAAATTCTCTCTGATTCCGAATCAATCCTGGCGGCCGATATCAAATCGGTAATAGCTGTTCCCTTTTGGCACAAAGGAGAAATAAGCGGAATTTTGCAATGTGATAATCGGGGCAGTAATGGAATTTTTACCGAAAAAGAGCTGGAACTTCTTACTCTGCTCAGTTATCAGGCTAATCTGGCAATTCAAAATGCCCGTTATTTTGAACAGTTGGAAAAAAAAGAGAAACAGGTAGAATCAGAAAATTACTACCTTAAAAAAAGCCGGAATTTTTGTACTTTCAATGATATCATTGGTGAATCAGATGAAATGCACAGAATATTCGAACAATTGAAAAAAGTTCTTGATACCAGGGTTTCAATACACATTTGGGGAGAAACAGGGACAGGGAAAGAATTAATTGCTTCTGCCATCCATAATCAAAGTAAAAGAACAAACAAAATGTTTGTAGCCCAGAATTGTGCAGCTTTGCCGGAAAATTTACTGGAAAGCGAGCTTTTTGGCCATGAAAAGGGGGCTTTCACCGGAGCTGACCGTAAAAAGAAGGGATTGTTCGAAATTTCGGATGGAGGAACTCTTTTTTTGGATGAAATAGCTGATATGTCGCCATCATTGCAGGTCAAACTTTTGCGAGTTCTGCAAGAAGGTGAAATCAGACCCGTTGGAGCCACTCAGGTTAAATACGTTGACGTTCGTATTATTTCAGCTACCCATAAAAATCTTGAAAAAGAAGTAGAAAAAAATAATTTCCGGGAAGATCTTTTCTACAGGCTGCATGTATTTCCCATCAAATTACCACCTCTGAGAGACAGACAGGGAGATATAGAAATACTGACCAGACATTTTCTGGAAAAATTCAACCGAGAATTGAAAAAAAATGTTTCCATCTCAAAAGGTGCTCTGGAAGAGATGAGGGGATACAAATGGAAAGGAAACATCAGAGAGTTGGAAAATGAAGTACAGCGTCTGGTTATATTGGCTGATTCGGAAGATATTATCAAAGTGGAAGATTTAAGAGCTCATCAACGCAAGCAAACTTCTGTAATGGGTCGGAAGATGTATGATAAATCAAAAACTCTCAAGGAGATGGTTGAGGAAGTGGAAAAAATAATTATCAGACAGGCTATCAAAGATTCCGGTGGTAACAAAACAAACGCCGCCAAAAATCTGGGAATTACCAGAGAAGGATTGTATAAAAAGATTTCACGTTTCAACATGGAGTTATGAAATTATAATACCCGGGATTTTTGTCTGGCAGAAGTTGCATCTGCCCTGTTCGTCAATATTCAATTCGGGAGCTTTGTAACCATTACGTTCAATTACAATTTTACCACAGGAGGGACAAAGAGTATGGTCGCTGTTTTGGAGCTTGATATTACCTGTGTAAACAAAATTGAGACCTTGTTCTCTGGCAATATTGACTGCTTCAATCATCTTATCAACAGGAGTGGGAAGCCGGTGATATTTATAGACAGGAAAATACCTGCTGAAATGGATGGGAATATTGGGAGAGAGGGAAGCAGCAAAAGAACTTATATCTTTTAGTTGGGCGGAGTCATCGTTAACACCGGGAACAATGAGAGTGGTTATTTCAACCCAGACCCCATTATTATGGAGAATCTCTATGGTTTTGGCCGCATGTTCATAACTTAATCCGGTGTATTTTGAGGTCAACTTCGAGTCAAAACCTTTGAGATCAATGTTGGCTGCATCAAGAAAGGGAATAAGTTCTTGCAGAGGTTCAGGATTGATAGCACCATTGCTTACCCAGATATTCATTATGTTGTTTTTTTTAGCTAATTTTGCAATTTCAAGACTGTATTCATAGAAAACAGTGGGTTCGGTATAGGTGGCTGCAATCATAGGTAAAGAGCTTTGCCGGGCTTTTTCAACTATTGTTGCAGGCTCCATGCTGGTGCCGGGGAGTGGCCGGGTTGAATGTTGTCGGGGCCATTGAGCAATATCGGAATTTTGACACCAGTGACAATCGAGGTTGCAGCCACAGGTGGCATAAGAAAGAATACTCTCTCCGGGCAGGACGTGATAGAGAGGTTTTTTCTCAATGGGATCAGAACTGAGAGAGAGTAAACGACCCCAAGTTTGCGTGTATAATTTGCCCTTGTTGTTTTGGCGTACTTTGCATAGACCTGCTTCATCAGGCTTGATAACACAATTGAAGGGGCAAAGTTCACACTTTACTCTGTTTTTATCTAGTTTAGAAAAGTATTTTGCCAGTTTCATTTTTTTTCATCTTTTTATGTTGTAATTGGTAGTTGTGGAGAAAATTTTCCCTGTTGCTGATAAAATTATCTATTTTATCAGAAAAATTCTGGGTGGTTATTTTTTTGGTGGAAGAAATTTTCAGTAAATCGTTGTCAATCATGAGATTAATGGTTTCAATAAAAATGGATTTATTGAAAGATTCAAATTTGAAATGACGATTTTCGAGGATGTTGAAAGCATTTTTCTGGATGGTTTTAACCAGTTCTTTTTTGGTTCCACCCTGGTTTTTATTGAAATATTTTCTGAGACAAAAAGCACTGAGAAGTTGACCTTCCAAAAATTCTACAATCAAACTGGATAGATTAATCAGTTCAAACTTGGAAAATTGGACAAGAAAATCTTTTTCTTCGGGAAAGGCTGCATAATCCTCTTTTTTGAGATAGGGAAATTCCCTTTTCAAGCATTTACTCAATAATTTATATGTACTTTCCGGTTTTTCATCATCTGCGATAATTACTGCTGCCGCAATTGCAGGTTTGATAACTGTTTGCAAAAAACCGTTTTTATAATAGGAAAGTTTTACTCTTTTGTTGGGTTCAACCTGAATTTTGTTTCCTTCTTGCTTGATAATATTGCCAAACCCTTTGAGGGAACGTTTGTATCTGCGCAGAAGTTGATTTTGATCTTTGATGGTTTTAGCCAGAATCAGTCCTCTGGCCACAGCGATTTTATGAAAAGACTGGTAAATGGAAAAAATGTCATAGGAATTAAAGCTATTTGAACTGTAAGACAAGAGGGCTGCACCGGTAAGCATACTGCTGGTAATAGTTGTGTTTTGCACGATATTGTGAGTGATTTTTAAGGAGAGCTTGCGGATTTTTTCTTTGAATTCAGGAGAGGTTGGTTCTGTATTGCCAAGAAAGTCTTTCATGTCAAAAGGTTGGGCTACCCTAATGTGTACTCTTCCGTATCTGTTCAATAAAACACTGGCTGATTTCAATACCTGAAGAAAATTTTCACTCTTTTTTTCTTTGCCGAAATTTTCAGTTTGATAACTGTCTTCTTCGATTACTTTTTCATAGCCAATGGTGATGGGAACAATCTGGGGAGATGGCAGTGGCCTTTGCAGTACAAGTTTACCAATCATGGAAAGAAGTCCGAATTTGGGATAAACAGCTTTTCCGGTTCTGGATCTGGTTCCTTCTATGAAAAATTCAATATTCACCCCCAATTTTAACAATTCGGTTATATATTCAAGGAGAACTTGTTTGTATAGTTTTTTGCCTTTAAAAGAACGTCTGATGAAGAAAGCTCCTCCCATCCTGAAAATTGCTCCCATGGGGAAAAATGAAAGATTCTGTCCGGCTGCTATATGGGGAATGGGTAGATGGTATTTATCCATCAGCCAGGAAATCAATAAATAATCCACATGGCTGCGGTGACAGGGAATGAGAATAAGGGGACCTCTGGTGGAATATTCCCTCATTTTTTCAAAACCTTTATCGTCAAGTTCAAATCCTTTGAAAATACGGTGCCAGATAAACCAGAGGGAATATTTATAAAAAGCCAGAGTAGTTTTGGTAGGTGCAGCCGGAATTTCACGAATTGCACTTTGGATTTCTTTGAGAGCTTTTTCCGGATCAGTGCCTTCGTCAATGGTTTTAAAATACAATTTGGTTATATTTTCATTTTTATTGAGGTTATGCTGAATTTGACCAAGTGAAGGCAGTTTGGGACCCAGGGTTAATTTCCATTCTTTTTCGATGGTTTCGACCAGAAGATCATAAAGTTGATCAGCTTTGGCATTAAAATCTTGATTGGAGTTTTCGGATATGAATCTGCTTATGTTCAAAGGTGGAGCAAGCCTGATTATGGGTTGGAAAAGTGAAGAAAAAACCTGCAATACTCCTCTGATATTTGAAGGTTTTTCCTGTTGACCTATGTATTTGTCCACTAATTCTTTGAAGGTATTACTGTTTCTGGTACCACTGCGATCCCATACCGGGATAACCGGCAGAGCAACTATTTCTTTTTGAGGAGAATTTTTGTTGAGGCTGGAAATGAGATTGAGCAGGACTTCGTCTCCCGTTTTTTTCTGTTCGGGTTCAAAGATGTTTTGAATGGTGTAAAGACTTATCAGTGCAGGTTTTCCAGCAAGGAGAGCATCGCTGATCAATTTTAATTGATGTTCCTTGTCGAGTTTAAAAAGATGTTTACCCAAAAATGCCCCCATTTTTTTTAAAGGATTTAAGAAAAATGGGTTTTCCGGGAAGATGTGTGCGGGCAGGGGTAATTTTTCATTGAGCAGAATCTGTCTGAAAAGGGAGTAATCCACCAGATTTTTGGTGCCGAAAACATAAAGAACAGTGAAATTTTCATTAATTTCTCTGAGCATTTTCAGATCTTTATTTTTAAGATCAACGCGTTCGTAAAGAGGGGAAAGAATAATTTTCTGAATTTCTTTGTTGCTTTTATTAAGATTTTTAAAAAATGAATGAATTAAATTTTCCATTTGAACTAAGTCAACTTATACCTGTGATAATATTAGATGCCTGTAATAAAATACTAAAGGTAGCAGATATCAAATATTAGTCAAAAGCGATTTCCCCTGGTCTATTTTTTTGTGGATGGAAAGAGAATGTTCAAACGGCTCTGGTAATTTCGTCTTCACTTGCGTCGAAGGCCTGTTTACGGGAAAGTCTGATTCGACCTCGTTTATCAATATCAACAACCTTGATAATTACCCGGTCATTGATATTGAGAACATCGGTAATATTATCGATGTGGCGGTCTTCGATTTCACTAATGTGGATAAGACCGTCGGTATTGGGAAGGAATTGAACGATGGCACCGAAATTTTTGAGAATCTTTTTGACATAACCTTCATAATATTTGTCAATTTCAGGTTCCATGACTATATTTTTGATCATTTCTCTGGCTTTTATGGCTCCTTCATTGGTATCAGCAGCAATCAGAACTTTGCCGGAATCTTCAATATCAATTTTTGCTCCGGTTTCTTCCTGAATTCCTTTGATTGTTTTTCCGCCGGCTCCAATAATAGCACCGATTTTACTTGGTTTGATTGTGATTGATTTAACACTGGGGGCATGATCAGGAAGTTCTTCCCTGGGGTTTTCTATAGTATCTTTCATGACACCGAGGATATGAAGGCGACCATCTCGAGCCTGATAAAGAGCTTTTTTCATGGTTTCCTGATCGAGACCTTCAATTTTTATATCCATCTGGATGGCAGTGATACCTTCTTCGGTTCCGGCCACTTTGAAATCCATATCACCCATATGATCTTCATCACCGAGAATATCGGAAAGAATTGCTACATCATCGCCTTCTTTGATGAGCCCCATGGCTATTCCGGCTACGGGAGCCTTGATGGGAACTCCGCAAGACATCAGAGAAAGTGAGGCACCACAGATAGTTGCCATGGAAGAGGAACCGTTGGATTCGGTAATTTCGGAAACAACTCTTATAACTGAAGGAAAATCGTCTTCAGAAGGAAGAACTTGGCCTACTGCTCGATGAGCCAGGTGACCGTGTCCAATTTCACGACGGGATGGTCCTCGCAAAAATTTGGCTTCTCCAACAGAATAGGGAGGAAAATCGTAATGAAGCATGAATTTGCGGAATTCTTCTCCTGTGATCAGATCGAGTTTTTGGTTGTCCATTCCGAAACCAATGGTAGTGGTAACTATAGCCTGAGTTTCACCTCGGGTGAAAAGAGCACTTCCGTGGGCTTTGGGAAGCATATCGATTTCACAGGTAATGGGACGTATTTCATCACGATCGCGATTATCAATACGGTGGTTTTCTTTGAGAATCCAGTTGCGAACAATTTGCGATTTCAATTCTCCGATTGCTTCCATGACATCGTTTTTACGTTCTTCATAGTCAGGGCCCAGGTTTTCCATCGCCAAATCCTTAACTCGATCCACAGCTGCATAACGCTCAAGTTTGTCGGAGAAATTGAGAGCGGCTTCAAGGGGTTCTCTGACAGCTTCAGATACCAGTTTGGCGAGATCTTCATCTTTTTCGACAACGGGAGCCGAGCGTTTTTCCTTACCTATGGTGTCAGTCAACTTTTTCTGTATTTCCAAAATGGGCTTGATTTTCTGGAAACCAAAATCAAGAGCGTCGAGAAGAATATCTTCATCAAGATTATCAAGCTCTCCTTCAACCATGACGATAGCATTATCTGAAGCGACAATATTCAGATCAAGATCAGATTCTTCTAGTTCCTGAAGGGTTGGGAATTGGATAAATTCGCCGTCAATACGAGCAATCTGAATGCCTGCAATTGGTCCGTTCCAGGGAATATCACTGATGCAAAGTGCAACGCTGGCGCCAATTTGTGCCAGAGGAGGAGTTGGGTTGGTTTTATCGTGGGAGAGAACTGTGGTAATAACCTGAGTATTATAATTCCAACCTTCAGGGAAAAGTGGTCTGATGGGGCGATCTATCAAACGGGAAGCAAGGATTTCTTTTTCTCCCAGTCTGCCTTCTCGGCGAAAAAAGTTACCGGGAATTTTGCCGGCGGCATAGTCTTTTTCCACATAGTCTACGGTTAAAGGAAGGAAAGTTGCATCTTCCTTGGGTTTTTTGGAAGCAACAACTGTGCATAAAACCAATGAATCGCCATATTTGATGGTGACAGATCCGTCGGCTTGTTTGGCTATTTTTCCTGTTTCGATAGTTAATTTTTTGTCGTTGATAATTATTGATTCTTCAATGTGCATTTTTTCTCCAATTGCGCAGGGGGTGTTCAGAACCTGAATTACAAAAAAACATCAGTGATCTCCCCCGGTGTTAGCAGTTAATTTAGAACATTTTCTTTTAAACATTTTCTGGATTGGTATTTTTTAATTGCAATGATAATAACATGTATTTTTATTCGATATTGCCAAGGTCTTTAACTCTCAAATTTGTTTGCGAAGGAACCGGAAAGTCAATTGAGGTCAATTGAGGTAATGATTCTGTTGTGTATAAACAGCTGAATATTAAAAAAACCATTCATTTAAACAGCAAAATCTAAAAATTATTTCTTATAATTTTGTATATGTTTCAGGAAAATTATCAAGGATTTTCTTATTAATGACAGCAAAAATCCAGTTTCTAATTAAAATTTTTGACCTGAAGCAAATAAAAGTCAACTGATTAGCGACGTAAACCAAGGGATTTTTTGATTTTGAGATATCTTTCGAAATCTTTTTTCTTGAGATAATCAAGTAATCTTCTTCTTTTACCGACAAGAATCAGAAGTCCTCTTCTGCTGTGATAATCTTTTTTATGGGTTTTGAAATGTTCGGTAAGATGAAGAATGCGATCAGTAAGCAGAGCGATTTGGACTTCTGGTGAGCCGGTATCGTTTTCGTGAATTTTGTATTTTTCAATGATTTCTTTTTTTCTGGAAGTTGACATTCCCATAGTTGGTCTCCTGTCTTGGGTTAATTTTTGTTAATATAATTTTTAACGTTGGTAATAAAAAGTTTTTTTGGGGAAAAAACTCCATCGGCATAATTGGCAAAACCGAGGAGATTTTTATTATAATCAATAATGTAAACAAGTTGTTTAGATAAAAAAAGATCTTTGTCAAGACGAAATTTACGTCCGTGATAAATTTCCAGGGCTTGTTTTTGATTGACGGTAATTCCTTTGAGATTGTTCAGACCGTTGATCGGGTTAAGTAATTTTGACAAAAATGTTGTTTGGTCCATTTTTTTCAGTTCTTCAAGATTTACTGTCTGTTCCAGAGTGAAGTCACCACAGGAATTTCTGCGCAGAGATTTTACATGGGCTCCGGTTTTAAGTATGTTGCCCAGATCAGAAGCAAGTTGTCTGATGTAAGTTCCCTTGGAACAATGAATTTTCAATTGTAAAGCCGGGGGCTTATAATCAATTATTTCGAGGGAATATATTTTTATCTGTCTTGGCTTTCTTTTAATATTTTTTCCTTGTCGAGCCAGCTTGTACAGAGGAACTCCCTTGTGTTTGAGAGCACTGTACATAGGTGGAATCTGAGTAATTTCACCTCTGAGTTTATCCAACTTCTGATCAAGTTGGCTAATTTTGAAATCGGGGACCGAATTACGAGCTATAATTTTGCCTTCACCGTCCAGGGTATTGGTTTCGATACCCAGAATAATCGTTGTTTCATACTTTTTGTCTGCCAGGCTCAGATATTGACTGATCCGGGTACTTTCTCCCGCAAGTAGCACCAAAACACCGCTGGCAAGGGGATCAAGAGTTCCCGTATGTCCAACTTTGCAGTCAAATCTTTTTTTGACCATGCTTACAACCTGGTTGGAACTAGGTCCAACCGGTTTGTCTACCAAAAGAATACCCGAAGAATTATTCATTTTTGAGAAATTCAGTAATAGCAGAAAACAGCATTTTTCGAGCTTCGGCAATAGGTTTTTCAATTTTACAGCCGGCAGCGTTCTTATGGCCTCCTCCGCCAAATTTTCGAGCAATGGCATCTACAGAATATCTTCCACTGGAACGAAAAGATACTTTGGAATGGAGTTTATTATCAAGATCAGGTTTTACAAAAAAGGCAATTTCAACCTTGAATATACTGCGGGCAAAATTGACAAAACTTGACACCATGTGAATTGAAGCTCCGGTTTCTTCAATCATTGGAGTTGTAACGTGCATTCCGGCTGTGATGCCGTCATTTCTAATTTCGAGGTTTTCCAGTGCTTTACCCAGCAATTTCATGCGTTGAAAAGGATTTGATTCATAAATATTCTGAGTGGCTTCCCAGGGATCAGCACCGGCTGCCAGCATTCTGGAACCACATTCCAGGGTGCGACTGTCAGTACTTGCATATTTGAATCCGCCGGTGTCGGTATAGATTGCACACCAGATAGCTTGAGCAATATGAGGAACAGGTTTGATATTGGAGGTGTTCATCAATTCTTCAATCAACAGACCGGTAGCTGAAGCGTTTACGTCTACGATTTCCAGATCTCCGAAAGGGTTTCGGGTCTTGTGATGGTCAATGACAATGATTTTTCCAAATCGCTTGGAGTGGAGATCTATATCTTTGCCCAATAGATTGGTTGTTCCCAAATCAAGCGCAAAAACGGCGTCATATTCGGCTTGGGGATCAAGAGAATCTACAATGGATTCTACTCCATTGAGGTATTTGAATTCGTGTCCTATTTGATCCTGGAAATATAGAGTAGGGGTTCCCCCAATAATTTTACAGATATGCATGAGGGCAAGGGCTGAGCCAATAGCATCTCCATCTGGATTACGATGGGAAGTGATAAGTATATTTTTTTGAAGATAATCCAGACATTTCTTATATTCAGGAATTCTCATCTTCATTTTTATTATCCTTTTTAATTTCATTGAAGATTTTTTCCAGTCGGTAGGCTTTTTTCAAGGTTTTGTCCTCATAAAATTCGAGATCAGGTGTTTTGCGCATATCAAGACGGGATGCAAGTTTTTTCTTGAGGAAACCCCCGGCACTTTTGAGACCTTGGAGGCTTTCCTGAATTCCACCTTCAGTTTCAGCCTCGGCCATGGAGATGAATATTTTGGCCAGGGAAAAATCGGCGGAGATATCAACGTGGGTGATGGTAATTGGGCCTATTCTAGGATCTTTGAGAGTTTTGAGAATAAACATGCTCAGCATCTGCTGAATCTGGGAAGCCACCATCTTTTGTCTTCGAGATTGTTTTTGAGGAACGGCATCCCCGAAAGTATTCAATTGTTTTCCCCGTTTGTTTGAATTATTCACGGTTGCCCTCCTTGTTAAGTTGAGAAATAAGATTGTTATTTGATTTAGAGGTGGAGTTTTTAACAACTTCCCAGTCGATGGTTTGTTCTTCTCTTTTTATTGTCCAGAAAGGATCCTCGAGTTGTCCGAGGTTGATTATTTCCCTTTCCCAATATTCAAGGGGGGCCAAGTACAATTTTTCGATGTAGGAAATTATTTTGTCGATAATACTGAGTCCATGGCGTGCATTATTGCTTACCACACTGATCCCCAGAACCATTATTGCAAGGTTGTCGTTTTGTTCAATTTCAGCTATGGCAACCTGAAACCGGTTTGTAACTTTTTTGATGATACTTTGTTTTACGGATCTTTTTTCTTTGAGTGAGGTTGCAAATGAAGTGTCAAACCCCAATCTGGCAACAGCGACGACAAACATAATACCTCTCGGAGGGTTGTTTTGCGGCCTGGAGTCAAACTATAAGTACTAAAATTTGAATTGGCCGCGGAAATTAAACTAAAACAACCGGTGTCAGGAATTATCCTGTCGCAAGATAATCCTCAAGGTTGTTTTCTGCGAAATCATTAATTTCGCGGTTGTTCTTTGCAGGAGCAACCGGCCTCAGGCTGGTTGTAAATTAAAACCAGCCTCAGAGCCAAAGCTTGTATACCACTTTATTTGATAAGATCAACCTAAATTTGAAAGGCGGGATTTAAAGAGGATGGTATGGAAAACCCCCATTCTGGGATGGGAACTATTTAGTTCCCATCCAAAAAAGGAAGGTCATCACCTGAACGCGGAATTTTATCTCATCTGCTTTGTCATAACTTCTTGAAATAGTTTCAACTATGTCGGCGAAGTTATTCCGCGCATCTGAGACAAACTTCTCATTCAGTTAATAACCCCCATTCTGGGATGGGAACTATTTATCTTTTTTTTTCTTTTCTTTGAATTTTTCACCTTTACTGCCTGAAGTAACAGTTTTGACGATTGGATCAACTTCGTAGGATGTAGAGTTGGCCAGTTTGACTCCACGATTTTTGCGGGATTTTACAACTGTTTTTCTGAGATTGGAATCGATGAGAATGAAAACGAAGTTACCGTAAACATCGGTTTTGTCCATGGCCCAAAGCTCTGTATTCCCCTTACCTTCCCAGAGGAGATGGTGAAGCATTGTATCGCCGGCAATACCTTTTTTGAATATTTCTTTGGATTTTCCATAGGCTTTTTCCATGGTTATCTGGAATTTTGCAAAATTAAATCCTCTGAATTGATTTCTGTTCAAGGAAATAAATATTTTGTAAAGCTTGTCTTTATAGAAGAAAAAGAATTTCTGTGTGTTTTTATCGATATAGGCAATAGCTGATTCATAATTCTTGTGGGCAAATTGATCATCAATAATTGATGTATTCCAAGATTTATTTTTGCCATTGAATTTTATTACATTTTTTTTGAGTTTTTTGATTACACTGTTTCGTTTTCTTCTGATTTCGTCTTTTTTGGTTGCTCGACGAGTCTTGAGGATCTTTTTGCGATATTTAGTTTTAATTTCTTTGATGATAAGTTTAAGCACTTTCTTCTTGGACATGCGAAATTTAAAGGGTTCTTGCAGTGCCTTGATGGCTTGGGAAGTTTTTGCCTTGCTGCTTTTTTTGGCTGAAACCAAGTTGCTGGAAAAACCTAGAGCAAGAAAGATTGTGATGGTTGCCAGATATTTGGTATAATTCATTTTTTCCTCCAAAAAACCATTTGTTGCCATGGTTTTGAACTAAAGTAAAATTGTTTATTCAAGTTGCTGCAAATTTGAAGACGTAAACTTGAATGAAATATTCAATTCAAATTCAGTCTCAGCCAATAATCCCATTATATAATGGGAGTTGGTTGGTTCTGTTAACATTTGATTATAATTAACAGGTGATTAAGAGCAAGTCAAAGTTTTGTAAAAATAACCCTGGTTGTAGTAAAGGGGAATCTGTTTTTGCAAAAGGCTGTAAACTTTATTATTCTGGGATCAATTTAAAAATCCATAACTGGATTTTTAATTGATTTGGTTGTAAAAAAGATTGAATTTCGTTATATTCCATTCGTTCTGTTTTTTACCAGGTTTTAACCCTTGGAGTTGCTTATTCCATTATTTGGGTTTGAAGGGTCTTAGCCGGCAGCAATAAAGATTGATTATCCCAAACAAATCTTCTATTGTCAGTATTCAACTTTTTGTTTTATTATAATACGGTCGGCATGCTCATCTTTAATTAATTTTCATGAACAAATTGGTTTATCAGGGTTGCATCCCTTTATTTCCAAATATCATATCCATCATCGCATCGGGCAAAATACCAGGTGGCAGAATTCTTTCTAATTCCCGTTACACCAAAATCAGGTGGTGGCAAGTTTAACTTCAGATTGAAATAACTTCAGATGTGAAGATTCATCTTTTCAGTTTACAATTACTATTCGAGCAGTTTCAGTATTTATTCCTTTACAGGGTGCAAGCCCGAATATCCAGCTATTGGTTGAGGTCAAAATAATGAGTACAATCCTTGAAAACCAAAGGAAAATCCAACTTGAATCGAGAGAGGCCAAAGGCAATCTCTATGAATTTCCGATTGAAAATCTAAAGGATGAACATCCTTTTTTCTCTTTGTTTAAAATCAAAAGCAATACTTATCTTTCCTATTTTGTTGAAATTAATTCTCTGGTCAAAGATAATAATAATTTTTGTACCTGCAAGGATTATAAATACAACCATCTTGGCACCTGCAAACATATAGAAGCTGTACTCAATCAACTTCAAACCAATTCCACTCAAGCTTTCAACTGGACCAGACAAAAACAGCCACGAGTCAAGGATCGCTTGTATGTAGTCTGGATCAAAGGACAGGAAAAATTACGCCTTTCCATCGAACCAGAAAAATCAACTCCGCTTATCGAAGATCTTTTTGTAGATGGTTATCTGCGAGATTTCGAGCTTCTTAGCGACGAAAAGATTGAGTTGTTTTTGAAGCAGTGTGAACAAAAGAATATTACTATTTCCTGGGCAGCAAAACTTGCCATGGAAAGATGGAAGAGAAAACGTCGTTCCAAAAGGATTTTGCAGCAATATATTTCCATCCATCTCAACTGGGAAATGCTGAAGAAAAAAATCAGGGAACATCAGGTATCAGCAGTAAAACACCTGCTTTCTCATGATGTTTCTCTTTTGAGTGGAGATTACGGAACCGGAAAAAGAGTATCTGTGATCGGTGCCATCTTTCTTTTGCATAAATTAAACAAAAAAAATAAAACTGTTATTATTACCGACAAGGCTTATTTCTCTCATTGGAAAAGACTATTCAAATTATTTTTTCCCCAGTTGATTCATATATTTGGAGAAAAGAGAACTCGAAATTCTCTTGATCCTTTCAAGGTAAAAAGTGTTTTCCTGGCTGATTATGACAATCTCCTCCGGGATGGACAAACCATTCAGAAACTAAATCCCGATCTCATAGTTTATGATGAAATTCAAGATATCAAAAATTGGACCGGGATGATGGGTAAATTGATCAAATCCTTTGAGGCTGATTTTCAATTTATTCTTTCCTCAATTTCAAGCCGGGATTTCCATCCACAGTTGTTGGTAAACCTGGCGCAATTTATCAATCCCGCCGGGTTTGGTCCCATGTGGCAATATCTCCAGCAAAAATGCAAAAGAGACAGATGGGGTAAGGTAATTCAATATGGAGAACTTGATAAATTAAAGCAGATGATCAGCCCCTTTGAAATTGATGAATCAAATTCAGATACATTACCGGGCAAATCAAAAATAAGAGTTATTTTCCCAATGACCAAAGTTCAGCAGGAATACATGGATGAAAAACTCACAAAGTTTGCAGCCATGGTGGGAGGAAGGTTTAATTGGAAGGAAAGCGATGTCGACAAGATGCGTTCTGCCATCAGAAAAGTTCGTTTGGGGCTTGGAGATGTCAAGCAGATAATTCCAGAATCTGATTCAACTCCCAAGCAGGTTCATCTTGAAAAAATCCTCAAGAATCTTGGCAAAAACAACAAAAAAACTATTATTTTTACTGCCTGGGAGCAATTTGACGAACCTCTGGACCAGATTATCAGAGATTTGGGGTTGAAAACCAAGGTGCTTCTTACGGATCATCAGGCCAGGCAGTGGTCTGATGAAGATTCCGATATTGTAGGTATTGTCCACGATAAGGATTTTGAATTCAGAATCAATAATGTCGATGCTGTAATCAATTATGACATGCCCTGGAACAAAAAACTCATCCAGAATCGAAGAAAAATGCTTAACAAAGGCAAAGACAGGTTGATAGAATTTATCTTTGTGGTTGCCAATTCCATTGAAGAAAGAGCTATGGTGGTTTTGAGCACCTTACCCAATTTGATTGATGAATGGTTTGATGAAGAACAGCCTCTGGCAGTTTTGCCGAAACCTGAAAAATTCAGAAATATGGTTAGGAAGCTCAGTGCCAGAAGGGAAAGCAGAATTTCCTCAAGTAAAGCTATTTCCGGAAGCAGGAAAAAGCGAAGAAGTTCAAAAATTGTGGGTCTTGCCAACAAGAAATCCAAGGTCAAGTTTCTTGATTCCAATATTCGTTCCAAGGTTTTTAAAACCAATTCTATTGTTTACAAACCCCAGTACGATTTTCCCGATGTCAAAAACAAGATTGTTTTTATCGATTTTAAGACAGTTATGATTTCCGATGAGCGAATTCCGGTTTTTGCAGCCATCAATAATACCGAAGATGAAAAATTCTGGGGGTTCACTGCCGGATATTTTGATCTTCTGGGTCGAGAACTTAAAGATGCAGAATTGGTTGTAAGTCTCAACAGCAGAGGTAACGATCCTGATTTGTTTTTTCCGGATGCTTCGGAAATAAATCTTCTTGATCTGGGAAGGATATTGAGAAAAAAATCATCCGAACCCGAAATAAAAGTAAAATCCATCATTGATTCCACTCTTTCCACCAAGTACGGATGGGAACAAAAGGAAATCACCAGATTGTTCAAAGCCTCCAGGTATAACGATCTTATTGAATTGGCTCAATCAGATCTCAAGACATTGTGGCGTTTTCTTTCCTATCTGGTTCGAGAAGATCGTTTTTTCTATCGGATCCGGGATGAACGTCAATCAAGTCGCCTCGATGTTAAGAAAGTGTTGCCTGAAAAGGTAGTTTCCCTCCTCCAGACCAGACGTCAACTATAGTTAGTTCCCATCCCAAAAATGGATGTCATCGTCTGGCAACGGAAATTGGATTAATCTGCTTTGTCATAACTTTTTGAAATAGTGTCAACTATGTCTGCAAAGTTATTCCGCGCATCTCAATCCAATTTCTTCCCCAGCCAAAAACCCCACTTCTTATTTAGCGGTTTTTTCTTTCATTTTGGTTTCTACACACTTGGTAAACTGATCACAGGTGATATCTTTGCTTGAACATTGCAGCATAATATCAAAGACAAGTGGCTTTTGTTGAAGGCTGCATTTTTTTATGAACATCTCCTTGATCTTTTTAATTTCCTTTTTCAATATTTTTTTATCAATGGGTTTTTCATAAACCAATTTGCCATGATCGACCAGTTTATTATAGATTTTCTCAGGTTTTATTCCTTTATCGGCCAATTTTTTGGATTCTTCCAGGCTCATTTCAATTAATTGAACGATATTTTGATTTTTTCCCAGTTTTTTTCCGTTGATATATAAGGTAGGAGTAGCATTAACCTTAATCTGGTTGGCAAATTTTACCTGTTTTTCAATTATGGGATAATTCTTGTTGGCCTCAAGGTTTTTGCGATATTTTTTGAGATCAACTCCAAGTTTTTTTAATAGAGGTTTCAGGGATTTCACTTCCAGGCTTTTGTCCGGATCAAATTTGTTTTCCGATTTGGTTTTAGCCATCAGAAAATCTTCAGAAAACTGCTTTTGATTGTAAAAGAGGACATCATGCATGGTCCAATAAGCTTCATTGCCTTTTTGGCGATAAACTTCAAGGGCAGCCTGAGCCGCCAGATTAGCAAAAACGTGATAATTCAAGGGGAAATTTTTGAAAACAAGTTTTATTTTACCTTTATATTTATCGAGTAATTTGGGAAGAATATTCAAACTCCAATAACGACAGGCAGGGCATTGGTAATCGGTAAATTCAACAATGGTGACAGGGGCATTTTTACTGCCTTTCCAAGGGGAGTCGCCAACTTTTACGTTGTAAATATCGGTGGTGGTCTTTATAAAACAGGAATTGTGCCTTTCAAAAAGCTGGTTGCAGGTTGTTTTGTCTTTTTTGTTTTCAACCTGTTTTTTTTCCTTTTTATTCAGCAGGTTTTTTCCAAGATCTTTTTCCTCCTGGTCTTCTTTGTCTGGAGTTGTATTTTGTTTGTTACAGCCACTTAGAATGAATAATAAAATAATCAAATACTTAAAACGCATAGTTGTCTCCGGATAGGGTGTTTTTGATACAAATTTTGATATCTGCACATTTATTACTTTTACTACCGCACTGGTGCAGAATGTAATAATAGTTGCTACGGTTCATTTTGTCGGAATTGGTTTTTAAATTGAGCCAGTTCTTTTTTAACAGCTTTTTCCTCAAGTTTGCGCTTGAAAACAGCTTTTTTGTGGTTGGTCATGTAGTTATAGACTTTTTTTCTTGGAGTTCCTGCCTTGACCAGATTGCCTGCGTACTTGAGTTGAGTTTCAATCAATTCTTCCAACCCCTGATCGTCAAGTTTTATTCCATTGACAAAAATCCAGGGGGTCCCTTCCACTTTGACTTTTTTCCCAAGATTGATATCAGTTTTTACCAATTTGTCAGGTAGGTTTTTATCCAACTTGTTTTTGAGGAGTTCAGGATCAATTCCCTGTTCTACTGCTGTTTTCAAAATAAAATTTTTGTCCAATTTTTTGCTGTTGGCAAAAATTATGTCGTGGTATTTCCAGAAAGCAGCATTACCTTTTTCTTGTTTGAGCACCATTCCCACCTTGGAAGCAAGGAGGGCCTCGGTATGGTAGGAAAGGGGATAATTTTTAAATACCACCCGCAAATCTCCCGAATATTTTTTTACTAATTGGTTGAATTTCAAAGCCATCTTTGCACAATAAGGACATTGAAAATCAGTAAATTCTACAATGGTAACCAGAGCATTTTTGTTGCCTTTAACAGGAGAATGTTCCACCGGAAGATTATAAATTTTCTGAGTTCGGCTGACAAAACATTTGCCATATTTTGCAAAAAGAGATTCGCAGTTTAATTTGTCCAAAGCCTTTTCAGGCTGGGATTTTGAATTCTTTTCAGGTCCGAGTTTGACGACTTCTTCATCTTCTTTACAGGAAAAGAAGAGGTTTGATATTATTATAAGCAGCACAAACAGATTTTTCATTTTGACTTCTCCCTGTCCTTGTTTAAGGAAAATTTGATCCAGTGTTTATACTTGGGATATTTGGCAAGTCCCTCCAGGATATGACCGGAAACCGAAAACAAAGGAAGTTCAGGGGAAAAATCAAGTTTCCGAATGAGGTTGTTGACTTGTTTAAGTCTTTTTATATCTGAATTTCCTGTTGCTGACAACCCGGGTAGTTTTTCCAACTTATTTTTCCCGGTTTTTTCGGTTAAAACATTTTGAATAAAATTATGGAAATCCTCGTTGCCCTTATTCCAGAAAATGAGCAAACTCTTGCGATTGATTTCAGCCTGGTTGGAGATCCAGGGAATCAGCAAGATTTTTATTTCCTTAAATTGTTCTGACAATTTTTTGAGTTGCTGGTAAAATATTTTGGTTGTAGAGGAGTTGAAGTCAGCTAAAGCGATAATAGTTAATCGGGGATTAATATTGTTGCCGAGCCAGGGCAATTTGACTCGGGGATTCATTTTGATAATTTTTGCTTTTTGATAGTCTCTTTTATATATTTTCTGAGCAATACAAGTACGAAATCGAGTACAATTCTGATTGGATTTTTTTAGGCAAACTCTGATAATTTCCATTCTTTGTTGCCAATCTTTTTTGGTGCGACATAAACGGGCAAATTCCTGAATATGTTGCTTCTTAAGTTGGAGATCGGAATCAAGATGGGGTTTGGTGCAATGAAGATAGCGTCGAGACAAAGTGATACAATCAATTTTTTCAGTAGATATCTTTTCGGTTTGAGAGGATTTATCGTTTTTTTTACATGAAATATTCAGAATCAGAGCCAATATCAAGGACAAGAGGATTTTATACATCTATATTAATCCTCTTTAATTTGAGGCAATTTCCGGTTTCTGGATCAAGACAGGCAAAAATACCCTGAAAATGAATATCTTTGCCGGAGGGGACAAATTTTGAGGGCAAATGGTGAATATTGTAATGTAAAATACCTTCGGGTTTCATGCCCAGAATGCTAGAAGAGCTTCCACATATACCCAAGTCGGTGATTGTTCCGGTTCCTTTGGGTAGAATACGGGCGTCGGCTGTTTGGACATGGGTATGGGTGCCAACTGCCAGAGAAACTCTGCCATCAAGGTGGTGGGCAAGACTGATTTTTTCTCCGGTAGCTTCGGCATGAAAATCAACGAGATAATAGCGGGCGGGATTTTGCTGCAAAAGAGTGTCAACTGCATTAAAAGGATTGTCAGCGTTTTCCATATATACTTGTCCGGCAAGATTGATAACACAAATATCCCCCTTGGGGTGAGAAATGGTGATTACTCCGTTGCCGGGAGTTTTGTCAGAACCCAAATTATGGGGACGCAAAATTTGTGGTTTTTTATTGAGGACTTTGTGGATGGAAAAAGCTTTGAGAGTATGATTGCCTCCGGTGACGACATCGATTTCACTGTTGAGAAGAGTTTGAGCAGAATTGGCGTTCATGCCAAAACAATCGGCATTTTCTCCGTTGACTGCGATGAAGTCAAGTTTCCATTCTTTTTTCATTTGAGGCAGATGTTTTTTTATTTTAGCAACACTGGCAGGACCAACCACATCACCCAAAAAGAGGATGCTCAAACTATGGGGGCATTCAAAAGGAGGGGGAGAAAATCGCTTATTTGGCATAGTCCACAGCCCTTGTTTCTCTGATTACGTTGACTTTGATTTGCCCGGGATAGGCCAGGTGATTTTCGATTTTGGCAGCAATGTCTTTGGCCAAAACCAGAACTCCCTTGTCATTGACGTTGCGGTTTTCAACCATAACTCTGATCTCTCTGCCTGATTGAATTGCATAAGCTTTTTTGACTTGTTTGAAAGATTTGCAAAGATCTTCAAGATCTTCGAGTCTCTGGATATAGGAAGCGAAATCTTCTTTGCGGGCTCCGGGACGCTGGGCGGAAATCTGGTTGGCAATCTGGACGATATGATCGAGAAGTGATTTTGGTTCAACTTCGTTGTGATGGCTGGCAATTGTTTGAATAATCAAAGCCGATTCTCCATATTTTTTTGCCAAAATTGCCCCCACAGCTGCATGAGAACCTTCTTTTTTGTGGTTGACGGTTTTGCCGATATCATGCAGAAGTCCGGCTCTGCGGGCGTTTTTTGTGCCTATGTTCAATTCTGAAGCAATTACACCTGCGATATATCCGGTTTCAATGGAGTGTTTCAACAGGTTTTGACCATAGGAGGAACGGTATTTCAAGGTTCCGATGTGGTATAAAAGTCCCGGGTGAATTTTCTGGAGCCCCATGTCGAAAACTATCTGTTCACCTTCTTTTTTACATTTGGCATTGAGATCATTTTCACATTTTTCCACGATATTTTCGATGCGGGTAGGATGGATGCGACCATCGGCAATCAGTCTTTCCAGAGCCATTTTGGCGACTTCTCTTCTGACTGGATTGAATGAACTCAGGACAACAGCTTCAGGAGTGTCATCAATAATTACATCAACTCCGGTTACAGCCTCGAAAACCCTGATATTTCTACCTTCACGACCGATAATTCTGCCTTTCATGTCGTCTTTGGGCAAGGGGATGACACTGACTGTTCTTTCGGAAATATAGTCACTGGCATATCTCTGGATTGAAGTTATGATGATATTTTTAACCAGGCGATCGATTTTTTTGTTGGTTTCTTCTTCTATTTTTTCAATATCTTGAACTGCAGCATTGCGGGCTTCGGAGATAATTTTGTCTTCAAGAGCCTTTAAAGCTTCCTGTTTGTTCATCCCCGTAATATTTTCCAGTTCGTTTTTAACCTTTTGCAATTTTTTTTCAGATTCATCGAGTTGCTGGTTAACCCGTTTTTCTTTGTCACTGACAGACTGCTCTTTTGTTTTTAGTTTTTTTTCTCGATTTTCCAGATTGTTTTCGAGCTTTTCCAGCTTTTTTTCTCTTCTGGTAATTCGTTTTTCTTTTCCTCTGAGGGTTTTCTGAGCCTTTTTGTTTTCTTTTTCAACTTTGGTTTTAGCTTTGAGGATAAGCTCATTTCGCTCAATAGCAGCTTTTTGCAAAGTTGATTCAGCCTCTTTTTTGGCATCTTCAACCAATGATTTTGCATCCTCTCCTGCTTTTTCTTTGTTTTTTCTGTTTTTTCTTTTGGACAGGTAGATGCCCAGAAAAATTCCTGCACCCGTGCCTGCCAAACCCGAAATAATAATGATGATGATGTTTAATACATCCACAATTCACCTCCTTGGTTTGATCGTGAGATCTTCCAATTTGGTGAATAGATTCATTTGATTGTATAAATTTGATACCAGAGCCGGTCCTGGATGATATCCCGGTTGGATGAATTCAGTTCAACTAAAAACTGATTTGGATATCAAAAAGGGATCTTGCAATACCGATAATAGTTGAAAGCTTCGGATTGCAGGTGGTTTCAAATTCAGGATTTTCTAATCCTTGGATAAAAACCGGATTCAAGCTATTACAGTCAAAAGTTTATTTAGGTATTGTCTGTTTAACTGGTCAAAACTTTTTATGATTTGATAACTGATAAAATTATTGAGGATTTAATCATTTACCAAAACAGGCAACGGTGCTTAAAAAATTTTGCATTCAAAGGCATAAAATCAGTCGGCACAGGAATCTGTATTTGAAAAAATTAAATCCTGAAATTTACACAGAGCTCAAATCCGGGGAGTAAACCGGAATCTGTTCTGAAAGTGAAAACAGATTGGAGTCATGTTTTCAAAAACAGGATATTGCATTATCTGCGACAAAATAAGGTGTCGGAGGACTTTTGCATATCACAGTAAAAGCTGACACAACAATTTGATTAAATTGCTGTGGGTTGAATGAGTGGTTCAGCCAGATTCAGGATTATTTGAATCTATTCAACAAGTTTTTATTATAAACGCCTCACTAGCGGTAAAAAAGTTATGAAATTTAAGTTTAAATCTGTTTGTAACTCAAAACCAGTTTGTTCGCCTGTATCTGTAAAAGGTTTGAACTGTTTGTTAAACTTGGTTGTCTGAGATGGAAACCAGATAGTTTTGAATTTTTGAGTTTTTTTGATCAATTTGAGAGAGTACTTTTTTGAAGGTTTCTCTTTCTTGGGCCAGTTCTTCAGCCAAGTTAATAATAACCAGAATAGCAGCTCTCAGATTGAAGTCTTTGTTTCCTTCGGTGACTTGCAGGATCTTTTCGTTGATTCCATCTGCCAGTTTGAGGAGTTTGTCTGAGTTTTCTGTTTTAAGATTAATACTTTGACCACCGATATCAATTTTAACAGTTTCTAAACTCATTTTTACCTCATTAGTTCTTATCAAACTGAAAATTTCTTAATTATTACAGTTTTTTGCAATAGCAGCCCTTGGGAACAAGAGCCAAGGGGATTGGCTTAATAACCACTTGATTATGAAGTCAAAAAAAATATGATTCTTGCGATTCTTTTATATAAACATAATCTTTATTGTCAAGCTGAACTGTTTGTAAAAACATCTATATTCTGGTATTGCCAGCAGGGCAAAGGATATGATTTTTTTTTCGGATATTTTTTTTTGGGATTACTTCTGTTTTTTCTTGCCATTGATTTAATCTTGCTGCATAACATTGCCTGAATTCAGAATTGAAGTTTAAACCTGTATTCAGATAAAGCTTCAGTTAATATCGGTATTTTCCGGTCATTTGCCAACCAAACATATTGACGTTTGCAATATTCCTGAGTTATATTATATTCAGGGTTCAGATACTTGGCTCTGTGGCCCAATTGGCAGAGGCGCTCGACTCAAAATCGAGAGGTTCTGGGTTCGACTCCCAGCAGAGCCACCACATCTTTTGCCCGGATGGCGGAATAGGTAGACGCAGCGGACTTAAAATCCGCCGGGATTCATCTCCTGTACCGGTTCGATTCCGGTTCTGGGCACAATGAAACTACAAAAACCCCCTGCACTTCTTCTCGATCTCGATGGAACCTTGTATGTAGGTTCACAAATGCTGGAATCTACAGTTGATTTTCTTGAATTTTTGAGAACTCAAAAGATTCCCCATCTTTTTCTAACCAATAACTCTTCACGCAGTGCCAGAGAATATTACGAAAAATTAAAAAATAAGGGCATTGTTCTTCAAGAATCCCAAGTTCTTACCAGTGGTGATGCTACAATTTCCTACCTGCAAAAGCATACTGAATACCAAAAAATTTATCTTATGGGCACCCCTTCACTGGAGCAAGATTTTCAAAGAGCGGGTTTTCAACTCACTGCAGAAGATCCTCAGTGCGTGGTTCTTGGTTATGATACCCAAATTACTTATCAAAAACTAGAAACAGCCTCCCGATTTTTGTATGATGGTTTGCCATATATGGCTACTCATCCCGATCTGACTTGTATTACAGAAACAGGTCTTATTCCGGATACAGGTTTTTTTATAGCGGGATTCAGATTGATGACAGGCAGAACTCCTGTAATTTTGGGGAAACCATCTGCAAATATGCTTGAGGCTGCTCTGGAACGTATGCAGATAGAGTTTTCACCCAAAATTCTAATGGTGGGAGATCAACTTGATACTGATATTAAACTGGGGGTGGATAATGGAATTACTTCGGCTCTCATGCTTTCAGGGGAAACCTCATTGCCCGAGGTAGAGGAATATTCCCTTTCTCCCCATTTTATCTATAAACACAATGGTCAATTGTTGGAAGATCTCCGAAAGTTGTATTCTGAGGGATCTTAAAATCACCAAAAGACATCAGGATGCAAAAGAAGGGTTTTTGGGAATACAGCCTAAAGGGGAAATAATAATTTATTTTGCTATTTTTTCAAAACAATCTATTATATTCTTTTGATATCTCAAATAACGATATTAGCTCCTAAAATTATTGGCTGTATTAATACTTATTTAATACTCAAGAAATCTCATAATCTTAAAAATTATCTTTAAAAAATTATGATTCTTGCAGATATTTGTTATTTTTGTTAAAAATTTCCATATAAATGAGGAAATAAATGAACAAAATTCTACTTGTAGCTGACGACAGTAAAACAATAAAAAAAGCATTTGAGTTGAGTTTCACCGGCAAGGATATCAAACTTGTTTTTGCAAATGATGGTCAATCTGCTTTGATGAAGGCAAAAAAACAAAAGCCGGGGGTTGTAATTGCCGACCATAAATTGCCGGGTTTAAACGGTTATGATCTTCTTTCTGAAATGAAAAGAGAATCAGGATTGGGAAAAATTCCCTTCATCATAATGCACAGTCATTACCAGGAATTTGATGAGATCAAAGGTGTCGGTGCAGAAGCTCATATTGCCAAGCCATTTTTAACCAAGGATATTCATGAAGTTGTGGATAAAGCTTTTGAAGTGGCCGAATCAGGAGAGGCCGAGGAAGATGTAGAACAGGAAATAGTCATAGATGCTGAATTTCCAGATGAAGAAGAAGCACCTGACGAACTCGAACTACAATTTGAAAATATTGGATTGAAAAAGGAACCAGATGTAATATCACCTGCATCCAAGCCTGCTCGATCGTCCAAGCCGGCAGCCCCAAAAAAGCCTGCCCGCCCGTCGGTACCTCGTTCGTCCAAGCCGGCAGCCCCAAAAAAGCCTGCCCGCCCGTCGGTACCTCGTCCGTCCAAGCCGGCAGCCCCAAAAAAGCCTGCCCGCCCATCGGTACCTCGTTCGTCCAAGCCGGCAGCCCCAAAAAAGCCTGCCCGCCCATCGGTACCTCGTTCGTCCAAGCCGGCAGCCCCAAAAAAGCCTGCCCGTCCGGCAGTACCTCGTCCGTCCAAACCGGCAGCTCCAAAAAAGCCTGCCCGCTCGGTAGAATCAGGAATATCCAAAGAGGAAAAGGCTCAATCCAGTTTTGCGCCACCTCCATCCCGACCTGTTAAACCAAAAGCTCCCAAGTCAACAAAACCCGGAGTTCCTGAAAAACAAAAACAGGAAGAATCAGGCAAGCCTTTTGTTTCTTCCGATAAATTTAAAAAGTCAAGCAAAACTGCCAGCGCAGGAACCAAAAAATCAGGAGGCGGACAAACAGTATTCATGTCCTCTTTTGCACCTGAACCTGCCCAGGATGCTTCAACTTCCGAAAAGAGTTCCCAAACTTCAGAAAATCAGCAGATTAAAGAAAAAGTTGTTCAGGATACCCAAAAGCAGGTTAAAGGAATTGTTGATCGGAAGGTCAGGGAAATATCGGCCCAAGGTGAGGAATTCAAAGCAATAGCCAACTTGAGTAGAGATATCATCGAAAAAATAGCTTGGGAAGTAGTTCCTCAGTTAGCCGAAGTAATTATCAAGGAAATTGCAGTTAAGGACAAGCATCTCAAATAAAAGAGGATCTTTTTCAGTGTCAGTAGAAATTTTGAATCATCAATATTACAGAATATTGCTGAACAGATCTGAGCTTTTAAAAATCAAAAACACAAATGTAAAAGGAGAAATTAATGCCCATAGTACCAGGGAGTATTGAATGGAAACAGATGTTGGAATTTGCCAGAAAAATAGCAAGAGAAGGAGGAGAAATTGCCATGAAACATTATGGCAATTCAGATCCACAACTTAAATACGATATGTCTCTTGTGACTCAGGCAGATCTTGAAGTTCAAGGTCATCTCAAAAAAAGGATTCTGGAAAGATATCCAGATCATAAATTTTTTGGTGAAGAACAGGACAGTCATAATTTCAGTGGCATGAACAATTTATGGGTTGTAGATCCGGTTGATGGAACAGCTGCTTTTTCCTCCCAATTACCTATTTGGGGAATTTCTATTTCCCATTATGATGATGGGGATCTCCAATTTGGTGTTTTTTATATGCCTGCTACTGATGAGATGTTTTCTGGTATGGGAAAAAAAGCGTATAGAGACGGAGTCAGAATCCGGGCCAGAATAGATGACAGAGTTGACAATGAAGCTGTTTTGTTGACTTACTCACGGTTTCACCAGGATTTCAACACCAATTTTCCAGGCAAAGTAAGATCTCTTGGTTCTTCTGTAGCTCACATTGCCTATGTAGCCTCAGGAGCCGCTTGGGGTGCCTTGTTGGGCAGAGTACATATTTGGGATATTGCTCCCGGTCTTGCAATATTAAGAGCAGCTGGTGGAGAAATAAGAGATCTTGAAGGTAATTTGTTTGATTCAGCCGCTTATTTAGACGGCAAACAAGTCGATAAAATCTATCTGGCAGCCGCCAAAGGTCAACATGACCAATTGGCCAGTTTTTTAACCAGGAAATAGGTTATCCTCAATCAATTCAGTTAATTGTATTTTTCAAAACATAATATCAGGGAATAAATTAAAAAATATAGTAGTTGGTATCTTTACTAAAGACAGGCTTGAGACTTGATAAAATATTATTAATGATTAGAACAGTAATACTGTCTTTGTCTTGGATATAATCTGAAAAACTAAACATACAGGAATTGCAGATGAATTTTACCAAAATACTTTTTGCCGGAATCGGCACATTTTTGACGCCCTGTGTTTATCCACTTATTCCAATCTATTTATCTTCCCTGCTGGGAGCTGATATCTCAAATATTTCCATGCTCAAAAGGGGACAATTGTTTATCAGGGCAATTTCCTTCAGCATTGGATTTATCATGGTTTTTTCCCTGATGGGACTCGGAGCAGCCGGTATTGGAGGATTGCTTCAGGAATACAGACAGGTTTTCCAACTGGCCGGAGGAATTTTAATCCTGCTTTTTGCATTAAAATTCCTGGGTGTTATCAGTATACCATTCATGGATAAAACTGTGCGCAAGGATGATTCAACCCTGACCAGGAAGGTAAATCTGCTCACGGCATTTTTAATGGGGATATTTTTTGCTGCGGGCTGGTCTCCATGTATTGGCCCGATTTTAGGTTCCATACTTACTTATACAGCCTCTGAAACTTCTGAACCAATGATGGGGTTTTTGTATCTCACCGTTTACGGGTTTGGTTTTTCAATTCCTCTATTGATTACGGCATTTTTTGCTGAATCAGCGGTTAAATTCATTGGTAAAACCTCAAAATATCTCCCCAAGGTGGAAAAAGTAATTGGGGTTGTGCTCTTGTTTACTTCTTTTTATTTTTTCAGTGGCATGTTTGGAGGAAGTGATATTTATCAGGAATGTGCCTATAATCCGGTGAGGCCTGATGATAAACCACTGATGGTTGAATTTTACTCCAAAGATTGTACTGTTTGTAAACAGATGGAGCCTTTGATTAAGGAAATTAAAAAGACTTGTAAAGGGAAAAATATAGAAGTTAGACAAGTTGATATTTCTCAGGATGAAAATAAAAGATTCGTAAAAAAATATAACCTGGTTGGAGTTCCCACCTTTGTTTTTATCAATCGGGAGGGAAAAGAGGTATCCAGATTAATAGGCAGGCAGAGCAAACAAAATCTTTTGCAGTCAATTTCAGTTTTGATCGGAGAGTTATGTCCAGGGGTGGGGCCAATTAACAAAAAGCAATTACGCCAACCAGAAGAAAAAGAAGCAGGATCTGCTTGTGACACCGGGGAAGAAGTACTTTGTACAGAATAGACGCGAACAAGCTTCAAGTATTTGTAATAATTGCGTAATAATCATTGCAAAGCCTATGGTGACATTTTGTACACAGGAGGTTGATAACTGTCTTTTTTTGTGCACAGGAGCTGCGTCATTTAATTTTACTTTGATGTTTATCATATATTAATGTCTAATATAACAAGGGGTTATGTTGTTTTTGAATTAAGTTTTCGAGGTGGGCATAGATATTGCTTTTAACGCAATGTGTCAACAAAGGAGACAGCAATGCTACATAATCTATTTTCCAACATAAACTTATCAGTACTTTTAATTATTTTGTTATTTGGTGGATTAATTTCAAGTTGTGAACACAATATTACCACTGAAAATAATTTTCCCGAGGATTCACTGCGTTTGCTCTATCAGACAAATGTCCCTGCAGGATATGAAAACCTTACCATTATTGATGATGGATCTAATTCCGATAGAGTTTATCTGCAAACAGGTAAAAATGAACTTTCAATAATAGAAAAAAATGGAAATTATCAGGTGGTAAATCCTGAATGTTCTATGGTCAAACACAATCAACAACTTGCATTTTGTGAATCTGGAATCATTTCCTTGAATAATAATGATTTCAAAGGATATCCAAAAAAAATTGCCAATTTCAATTTTACCTCTGGTGCAATTGGACCACTGGGCAGACTGGTTTATCTATATGATAAAACCGGAAAACTAAGTTTGACAGATTCAGGCTGGACTCAAGAAGCCAGTGATGACAGTAATCTGCTGCTGTGGAAAAAGGGGAGGAAAACTCTGGAAATTATCGCCGGTCACGGTATGAGTCATCTTGGAATTGTAAATTTGGCAGGCAGACTGGTTGATTTGGAAATATCAGGGGAAAATATTATTGTGCTGTATTTGTCCGAGGAAAGAGAGAGTTGGGGCATAGAAACAATATCCCTGAATAATTATAAAAGATCCGGTGATTTAATCGAAGAAAAGATCACCAATGGAGGAGAACCGGTTGATTTTGCGGTTTCCCCTCAATATAAATCCATGGTAATTTTCAACCGGGACAACACCGCTTATTTTCTGGATTTGAATACTGTTGAATATGAAAAGATAACTTTGCCCTGGCAGGTTGATTATGTCATAAATCTCCAAAATAACTTCTTTGCCTGGTCCAATCAAAATTATAAACTCCACCAGTTGACTGATTGTAACTGAATTTTCCTGCAGGCTTTTTCAAGTGTTTGAAAGTTATTTTTATTGTTTTTCCTTTTAAAACCATCAAATAAATTGTACAAACAGGGTTTGAAATACCTTTGTATCTACCTGTTTTATCAATTGGATTCTGACCTTAGTTTTTTTAAATTTAATCAATCAGAATCAGTTTATTAGAGAAATCAAGAATATGTATTCAAATTCAACAAAATCTTTATTTTTTATTACTTTTTCCTTTCTTCTTTTTTCTTTTCTTTCATGCAGCTCAAGCAAGGAGGAAAAGACTTCTGTTGTGAAGTTAAAAATGCCGGCTCAGCCTCTTTTTAAAAAGTTCAACACCATTGAAAATCAAAAATTGCCGCTTATTATAGCTTCAGCTCGTTATCACGGCAATGAATGGGGAGTTGATAACTGGAAGCAACTGGAAAAATGGATAGAACGCAAAGTTGAAAATTATCTGAAATATGGACAGAACGGAAAAGCTTATGAATTATTGGCTCCTTACATGAATATGATAGGCCCGGCTTATAATATTGATCGCAAGGTACCTGGTTCCATAGTAAAATTGGCTGAAGTTATCATGGATAAATTAGAAGCAGCAGGGGATATTAGAAAAACCATGCATTTGTGCTTGTTTATCAACGAGGTCAATGAGGAAAAATGTTCAGACAAGATGGCTTCTCTGCTCAAATGGTTGATTGAATTTGATCGCCTCAAATTTTCCCATTGCCTTGAAGAACAGGACAGTAAAAAGCGTTGTTATGGTGCTAGAATGGGTGATGAAATTCTTTTACCTTTAATCTCAGGTTGGCCCAGCCCCAAGTTGAACAAAATTTACTGGAAATATTATACGGCAATTATAGATCACAAGGAATTGGTTGATGATATTTCCAACTGGTCCAGAATAATTGATAAATTACCAAAATATGAACAGGGCAGATTTTTTGATCGGATTCTATGGCGTCAATTAATTGAAAATCAAAATTTAAGCTTTTTTAAAAAGATTTTCAGTAAAAATAAAAACAGAGAACGAAATTCTTATCTGGCTAAATTGACCGATCAGATCAAAGGCAAAAAAAATTCTATTATGGCCTTTCACAAATTAGTTGAATATTTTGCCGTCAAATTCAAATCAGCTTATAAAATCCAAATATGTACCCTGGTTCCAAAAGATATTGAGAAATCAGGAGTAAAAGAAATGTGCAAAGTTCTCAATAGTTTTTCAATTTATGACAGCCTGCGGGCTCGTACCTATCTGCTTGATATTATAAATTACAATCCATCTTGGGAAGGAGCTTGGGAAAAATTGTTCAAGCTCACTCTGATGAGATTTTACAAATTTATTGAAAATGAAGATTTGGACAATGCCCGTCGGGAAGTTGAATTTTTTCAAAAAATCTTTCAAAGGATGAATCAAATTTGGCCTGATGAAGATAGTCATAAATATCAGGCGGAGATAGCAATTTCATTGAGTAATCTTCATCAAACCAGGGGCAATCCCGATCGAGCCAGAAAAGTTCTGGAAAAAGCTTATACCCGGTCCAAAAATTTCGGACTTCTGGATGAGTTGATAAAGCTTGAATACTGGGATGGAAATTATCAAAAAGCTTTGGATTATTTTGAAGAATACAACAAAATCTCCGAAAATCGCAATTATGCATTGATCCGCTATATGCTCATGGGCAGTTATCTGGGAAGGATCCTGGAAAAGATGGGTAAAGATAAAAGAGCCAAATATACCAGAATGAAAATGATTCGTTACCTTGGCAAGATAGTCAAAGCGGTCAAACACAATCAAGCCAAGAGCAGAATCATGTATGTGGCCGGCAATCTCTATCTGGAATTGGGCAAACCCAAGATGGCGGTTCAAATATATCAATATATCATAGACAGACGGACCAGTTGCAGCAATTTAATGCCCATATTGCGCAATTTAAGCCAGCGAGGTTATTTCAACGATTCCCTTGATATTTATTATTCCATTCTGGGTTCAAAGAAATGTTCGGAAAACAGAAAGGTTTATGCTTCTTTTCTCATCTATCTCCATGGTTTGCAAAAAAAAGCAGAAAGCAATAAATTGGAAATAGCTGCAAATTACATAAAAAGTTACAAAGGAAGTAAATGGCTCGAAGAAATAGCCAAATATATTATGGGAAAATCAAGTTTTGATGATTTACTGAAAATAGCCAATTCTCCAGGAAGAAAAACTGAGGCCTGGTTTTATGGTGCCATGAAGACCTGGGGTGAAAAAGGCTGGAAAGAAGCCAAGGAAATGCTGATTAAAGCAACTTCCCAAAAAGTATATATCTTCATTGAGCATTTCTATGCAGATTTCCTGCTTTCCCAAAAACGGGATTAATCTTATTGATCAATATTTGGTTTACATCAATTTCCCAAATTAAATTGTAAAGTTGCAGAGGGTGTTTTCCTTAAAATTGATAATTCCCCTGAACTTTTATATGTGGAAATATAGTTTTTAGAAATAGGGTTTGAGCAGAGTGGTTCCAGGATATCTTGAAGAGCTTCCCAATTCTTCTTCAATTCTGATTAATTGATTGTATTTGGCTGTGCGATCAGAACGTGAAGTGGAACCGGTTTTGATCATTCCGGTACCCATAGCTACCACAAAGTCAGCTATGAAATAATCTTCAGTTTCACCGCTGCGGTGGGAAACTACTGAAGTATAACCGTTTTCTTTGGCTTGACTGATTGTATTGATGGTTTCGGTTACTGTGCCGATCTGATTAAGTTTGATCAGGATGGAGTTGGCGATATTTTCGGAGATACCCTTTCCCAGCCTTTTGGTATTGGTTACAAAAAGATCGTCGCCCACTATCTGAGTTTTGTGACCGATAAGCTCGGTAAGTTGTTTCCAACCTTCCCAGTCGTCTTCGGCCATAGGATCTTCGAGGTTGAAAATCATGGGGTATTTATTGATCAAATCATCCCAGAAATGTACCATCTCTTCGATAGTGCGAGTTTTCCCTGAGGATTTCCAGAATTTATATCCTTTTTTATTGTCTTTTTCAGCTTGAATCCACATTTCTGAAGCAGCTGCATCAATGGAAATAACAATCTGCGGATTGTTTTTCAGATCCCCGGTGGTATATCCTGCCTGATTAATTGATTCAAGGATGAGGTCGAGGGCTTCATTGGGCGATCTCAAAGAAGGAGCATAACCACCCTCATCACCTACACTGGTGTTGTAATTGTTTTTTTTGAGAACTTTTTTCAATTGGTGAAAAATTTCGCTGACCCAACGAATTCCTTCGGTGAAATTGGAGGCTCCAACGGGCATTACCATAAACTCTTGGATATCAACTGTGCCATCGGCATGACCGCCACCGTTCAGAATATTAGCCATGGGAACAGGCAGAGTTCTGGCATCGATACCGCCAAGATATCTGTAAAGGGGAATCTTGAGAAAGTTGGCAGCTGCTCTGGTTACAGCCATGGAAACTGCAAGGATGCCGTTGGCTCCCAATCTTTCTTTATTTTCTGTTCCATCTGCTTCAATGAGGGCACTATCAACAGCAGCTTGATCAAGAGCATTTAAATCCTGAATTGCATCAAAAAGCTGTCTTTCTACATGATCAACCGCATTCTGGACGCCTTTGCCACCGTATCTGTCTTTATTTTTATCTCTTAATTCATGGGCTTCGTGGATCCCGGTTGAAGCACCCGAGGGAGTGGCTGCTCGTCCCATGGAACCGTTTTTAAGATAAACATCAACTTCTACAGTAGGGTTTCCACGAGAGTCGAGAATTTCTCTGGCTTTAACTGTGTCAATGCTGCTTGGGCAAAAATTTAACATATAAATCTCCTTGTTGATTGAGTGATAATCAATTAGTCAGTTAGTTCCCATCCCAGAAGTGGTATTATTGGCTGGGGAAGAAATTGGATTGAGATGCGCGGAATAACTTCGCCGACATAGTTGATACTATTTCAAGAAGTTATGACAAAGCAGATTAATTCAATTTCCGTTTCCAGACGATGACCTTCCTTTTGGGGACGGGAATTAGTTTCCCTTCTGCAAGGAAAACTATCACTTGGCCTGATTATAGCGGCCAAATGGAAAACATGAATTTGTGTCTGTTTCAGAAAAATAATGCCTGAATTCAGACCTGCGAATTATTGTTAATTAACTTATTTGTAAAAATATGTAAATATAATTGTAGAAAATAACTGTTTTGCAACTAAAAAATCAAAAATCAAGAAAGCAGATAATGAAAGCAAAAGAGCTGGCCCTTTACAATGTTACCACTCATAATCTCAAAGGAATAGATCTTAAAATTCCTCATAACCAACTTGTTTTGATCACCGGAGTTTCCGGGTCGGGAAAATCTTCCCTGGTTTTTGATACTGTTCATGCAGAAGGGAGATTTCGTTATCTTGAAACTCTGAGTGATGATCTGGGGGCTTTTATCAAGAGGAGAGAAAGACCGAACCTCAATAATTGCACCGGATTGACTCCTACAGTTATTTTAGAGCAGAGAAACCGGAAATACCGTTCCAGGACCACAGTAGGAGGAATAACTGAAATATTTAATTTTATAAAACTCCTCTATACAAATTTTTCCACTCCTTTTTGTCCTCGATGCAAACTTGAACTTACCCCCCATGATGTAGAAGATGTTGTTTCAAAAATTGTCCAAAAACCCAAGGGCACCAAAATCATTATTACAGCTCCCTTGTCGGGCGGTCTTGATGAACAAACTCTTGAGCTTTTACGCAGAAAAGGGTTTGCCAGAATCTACAGCGGGGGAGAATATCATGATATTTACGAAGAGTTTAATTTGGAAAGTGAAGGGGATCTGGAAGTTGTGATTGACAGATTAATACTCAAGCCCAAATCTGCCCAGAGACTTTCAGGAAGTATTGAACAAGCCTATCGTCTTTCTGACGGCCGGGTTCGTTTGCGCCTGAAAGAGGAGGTATTGGATTTTCTGGCCAAAAGGGAATGTCCCCATTGCGAGATAGTATTACCAGAAGCTGATCTTCGTCTTTTTTCAAGATTTGTGGAGCCGGGACTTTGCTCCGCCTGCGGGGGAAAGGGTCTGGTGGAAACTGAAGTTTGTAAATCATGTCAGGGAAGTGGCTATGATAAAGATGTTCTGGCTTACAGATTTGGTGGTAAAAATATTTTTCAACTGGGACAACTTCCTTTGCATAAACTTGAAGATTTCCTCAGAATAAATTGTTCTGAGAATCCTCGCATTCCCGATTCTCTATTGTTGCCAATTTTTGACCGTCTTCAACTTTTGACCAGACTGGATTTGGATTATCTCAAACTTGATCGCAGAGCCAATACACTGTCTGATGGAGAATTGCAACTGCTTCAAATCGCCTCTTTCATGCATTCTTCCCTCACATTTGTTACTTATATTCTGGATGAACCCACTCAGGGACTTACCCCCAAAGAATTACCCAAACTTTTGTGGTTGCTGAAACAACTTAAAAACAACGGTAATTCCGTTTTAATAGTTGAGCACAATCCGGCTTTTTTGAATTTTGTCGATTATATCATCGAACTTGGTCCCGGTGCCGGAGAAAAAGGAGGTGCTGTAATCCATTCCGGTTCCCTGGATAAACTTCTGGAAAATCCAGATTCCACCACAGCTACCTGGTTGCAGAAATTTAAAGATTTTCGCCAAAAAGGTTCAAACTCAAATTCGGATTTGAAATTTGCTCAAACAAGGGAACAACTTGAATTTGGTTTTTCCGATTTGAATTACAGAATATTCAAAAATTTCGGGTTGAAATTACCCTTCAACCAATGGACAATTGTAACAGGTCCGGTAGGAAGCGGTAAAACAACCTTGCTCCAGGAAATTCTGGCTCCCCTTTTCAGTGGAGATTTCCAGGTTGAGGCTCCTGACTGTGAACAGGTATTTGGCAGAGAATTTTTTCCCGGTGGCATGAGTTGTGTAGATTTCAAAAGCACCACTTCTCATCCTTATTCCCATATTGCCAGTTATCTTGGAGTATGGAAATATTTGCGGGATCTTTTTGCCTCTGTTTCCCTAGCCAAAATCAGGGGTTATAAAAGCAGCAGGTTTTCTGTCAGCAAAAAGGGAGGACGCTGCGAAAAATGCAAAGGCACCGGAGTGAATATTATTGAATTGGGTCTGTTGTCCGAGGTTGAATTACCTTGCGAAAAATGCAAGGGCACTGGTTACAACAGCGAAACCCGGGAAATCATGTACCGGGGTTACAGTATTGACAGAGTTTTGAATTTCAGTGTGGACAGAGCCGCCGAGTTTTTCAGTTTTTCCCGCAAGATCTCCCGAAAACTCGCATTGCTTCAAGAAACGGGTTTGGGATATTTGCGACTGGGACAGAAAATAAAAACCCTTTCAGGAGGGGAGGTACAACGTCTCAAACTCTGTAGAGATCTGGCCAAAATCAGAAAAAATCCCAGCCTTTATCTGCTTGATGAACCGGCTCGCGGTCTTCATCTCAAAGATGTTTTTCATTTGGCTCAATTGTTCCAACGTCTGGTAACTGAGGGCCATACGGTAGTTACCACCGACCACAGCGAATTATTACTTCCCTGGAGTGAACAACAAATTGTTCTCAAGGGAACACCGGAGGAAAGATACAAGAAAAAATGAACTGCTTCTTTATCCTGTTGGTAATTTTGCAGTTATTTCCTGTTCAAAAATTGAAATAGTGAGAGAAGGAGATATGGAAAAAATACAGATCATCTATTTGGCAGTGGCTTTTGGGTTGGGGATTCTTATCTACCGGATTATGGCGGTATATTTCAAGAAACTCAGGGGAAAGAAATTTTACAAACGGGGACAAAAAGGCGAGATAAAAGCGGAAAAGTTACTTAAAAAAGCAGGTTGGAAAATTATTTCTTCCCAGCCTAAATCCAAGGGAACCGTTGTCATAGACGGCAAAGAATCTAAATATCAGGTTCAAGCGGATTTTTTAGTGGAAAAAGGCAAGCTCAAAGCCGTAGTGGAGGTGAAAACAGGAAAAGCAGCTCTCAAACCGACCACCGGGTCAGTTCGCCGCCAACTTTTTGAATATTATCATCTATATCAGGAGGACAAGCTTATTTTTGTGGATGCACCTGCCGGCAAACTGGTGGAAGTGGCTTTTCCCAGAAAGCAAACAGTCACGAAATCCCACCGGATTTTCTGGTTTATTACAGGTAATTTTACGGCTCTGGCAATTATTTATGTTCTGGTTAAAGTCTTTTAGTTCCCTTTAAAATCAAAAGAGCAAAGTCAACTTTTCAGATGATGGACTTTTTGCTATGGTTCTTTTATTATTTCTAAATTTTTCACCTGGAGCTAGAATTCAATCAACTTGCGGTTTGTTAAAAAGGAGACAAAATGCAGACAAAATATTTATTTAATTTATTGTTCACCGGGTTTTTCCTGCTCACAGGATGCAAATCCGGACAAGATCAAGAAGCAACTGGCAATAAACAAAAAGAGGCTGATAAAAAAACAGCCGGAGCCAAAACCAAAAATAATAATAAACAGATTGAGAAAAAAGCAATGATCAAAGAAGCCCAGAAATTCATGGCTGAATACAACCGGGAATTTGCCAAACTGGAACAGGTTGAAGCCACTACCTACTGGACAGCTGCCAATTCAGGCAAAAAAGAAGATTGGGAGAAAAATGCCCAGGCCAAAATCAAACTTAAGCAATTTCACAGTGATAAGAAAAAATACGCAAAAATTCAGAAATATCTGGGACAGAAAAAAATCTTCCCCCCCCGTTTGCAAAGATCTCTAAAAATTGCCAAGTTGGCTTTCAGTGAAAATCAACTGCCTGAAAATAAATTGAAGGAAATGGTCAAAGCCGAAAAGGAAATTGAAAGGGCCTTTTCTTCTTTCAGGGGCAAAATTGGAGAAAAAGAATTTTCCAACAATGAGCTTTTGCAAATGCTCAAAAAAGAAAAAGACAGTAAAAAACGAAAAGAAATCTGGGATGCCCTCAAGAGCACCGGCGAAAAAGTTGGTGACAAGTTAATCGAACTGGCCCAAAAAAGAAATAAAGCGGCCAAAACCCTTGGTTTCAAAAACTATTGGGAAATGAAGATCAAACTGCAGGAACACGACCCGGATAAAGTACTCAAGTTATTTACAGAACTGGACAAATTAACTGTTGCTCCTTTCAAAGAGGTGAAGGCAAAAATTGACAAAGAAATTGCAAAAAAACTCAATCTCAAAGGGGCTGATCAGGTTCAGGCCTGGCATTACAACAACCCCTTTTTCCAGGAAGCTCCCCCTTCAAAAGAAGTGGATCCCGATATTTTTTACAAGAACAGGAAAAAAGAAGATATTGTTCAGATAGCCAGCAAATTTTATAAAGATATTGCTCTTCCCATCGATGATATTATTTCAAGAAGCGATCTTTACGAAAGAAAGGGCAAGGATCAGCACGCTTTTTGTATTACCATCAATCGCTCCGAAGATGTCAGAACTCTGCTCAATATCAAAGCTTCAGCAAAGTGGATGGACACCATGCTCCACGAAGCCGGCCATGCAGTGTACTATAAATTCATCAAGAGGGAATTACCCCATAATTTAAAAGAAGCTGCCCATATTCTGACCACCGAAGGAATAGCCATGATGTTTGGGGCTTTGGCCAAAAACCAGCACTTTCTCAAAAAATATGTTGAAGCTGAAAATGTAGACAAATACAAAGATGCCCTGCTTGAACAAAGGCGGCGGGAACAGCTCATTTTCACCAGATGGGTTCTGGTAATGTTTAATTTTGAAAGACAATTTTATCTGAATCCAACTCAGGATTTGAATTCCTTGTGGTGGAAACTGGTAAACAAATATCAACTTATACCCGTTCCCGAAAATAGAAACAAAGCCGATTGGGCTTCAAAACCCCATTTTACAATAGCTCCGGTATATTATCACAATTATCTCATGGGTGAACTTTTTGCAGCTCAGTTGCGGAAAAAACTGGCTGCACTCGATGGTTACAAAGGTAATCCCGCAGATCTCAATTTTAATGGCAAGAAAAAATTCGGTGCATTTTTGAAAAGGGAACTTTTTGCTCCCGGGGCCAGCAAAGAGTGGAATCAACTGGTCAAAGATGTAACCGGTTCAGAACTTTCAGCCCGAGCTTTTGCCAACGAAGTAAATTGGAAAAAAGAGGCAGCCGAAGCAAAAAAATCCAAGAAAGCCAAGCCATCCAAAAACCACTGAATTAAAATTTAAAAATTAAAAACTAAGTTCAGGGGTCATAAAGCGAATTCTTTAATTTTGTTCTGCAAACCTTTACGGCTGATTTTGAGAAGCTTGGCGGCTTTACTGACATTACCCCCGGTTTTTTTGAGAGTTTTGGCAATTATCTCTTTTTCAATTCTACTTTTTTCCTGTTTTACAACTTCCTTCAGGCCGTCTTTATCCAGAGAATTTTTAGCAGGCAGGTTGTTTTTACTGGTGCTGTGACTGGAGACGATTATTTCTCGGGGTAAATCTTCAACGGTTATCCGGCTACCCTCTGAGAGGAGAAGAATTCTCTGGGTCAGGTTTTCCAATTCGCGGATATTACCGGGCCAGGAATAATTTTCCATCATGGTAACAACTGACTTGGTAAAACGGGGAAACTGGGGATTGAGATCTGCGTATTTGTGACAAAAGAATTGGATAAGTGGCTTGATATCTTCTTTGCGTTCTCTCAAGGGAGCGAGATCAACAGGAACTACATTGAGGCGGTAGTAAAGATCTTCCCTGAATTTTTTCTGTTCCACAAGTTTTTTTAAATTGTGGTTGGTGCAGGCGATTATTCGGACTTCAATTCTGATAGTTTCTATTCCTCCCACCCTTTCAAATTCGTTTTCCTGGAGAACTCGTAATAATTTTGCCTGCATGAAAAGGGGAATTTCGCTGATTTCATCAAGGAGGAGGGTTCCTCCGTGAGCCAATTCGAATTTGCCGGGTTTTGCACTGATTGCTCCAGTGAATGCACCTTTTTCATAACCGAAAAACTCACTTTCCGTGAGATTTTTGGGGATGGCGGCACAATTGACTCTGACAAAAGGCTTGTTTTTGCGGGGAGAAAGATTGTGAATGGCTTTGGCAACGAGTTCTTTCCCGGTACCGCTTTCACCGGTAATCAAAACAGTGGAAGCGGAAGGACTGATTTTTTCGATGAGAGTGAAAACCTGGTTTATTTTGTTGCTGACTCCCACCATGTTGAATTTGGAAGGAATGCCGTGATCAGAAGGCAGGGTTTGTTTGCGGTATATTTGCTTGTGACTTTTTACAGCTTTGTTGACAGTGGTCAGAAGATGATCTTTTTCAAAGGGCTTTTCGATATAATCGAAAGCTCCGGCTTTAACTGCAGCAACGGCATTATTGATGGAGCCATGGGCGGTGAGAATGATCACCGGAAGATTTTCAGAGATTTCCTTGATTTTACCCAAAAGTTCCACCCCATCCATTTGTGGCATTTTGAGATCGGTAAGGACTATATCTATTTCAGGGTTTTCCTGAAAAATCCTTAATGCTTCTTTGCCGTTAGCAGCACTGAGACAGGAAAAACCGTCCCGGGAGAGATGGGTGGAAATGACTTTGCGCAGATTTTTTTCATCATCGACAATTAAGATTGCCGGTTTGGTTTCCAGTATTGCCATGGTCTGAATTTTTATTTCTATTGGGTAAAATGGCAATAGAAAAATAAAAAAAGAAGATTTTTTTTAAAAAAATTCGATAATAAATATGTGAATACGAAAAATTTAAAAACAGGAACTATTTAGTTCCCATCCCAAAAATGGATGTCATCGTCTGGCGACGGAAATTGAATTAATCTGCTTTGTCGTAACTTCTTGAAATAGTGTCAACTATGTCTGCGCAGTTACTCCGCGCATCTCAATCCAATTTCTTCTCCAGCCAAAAAACCCACTTCTGGGATGGGAACTATTTAAAATTTTGAAAACGGAGTTGAAGATGAAAACTGACAATACCAGAGACAGAGGAAAAAAAGCCGAAGAATTTGTCAAAAAATATCTGTTACGCCGGGGATATGAGATTATTGCAGAAAATTTTGAAGTTCATAATCTGGGAGAGATAGATCTTATTGCCAGAAAAAATGGAATGGTAGTAATTGTAGAAGTTCGTTCCAGAAAAAAAGGAGTTTTGCAGATAAACCCCCTGGAAACCGTAAAAAAAAACAAAAGAAGCAGAATTATCAAAACTACAGCGGTATTCTTGCATAAAAACAAGGAGATTACAGCAACAATGAAAGAATTGAGATTTGACATCGCTTCAATAATTGTTACAGATAAAAAAGAGTATAGATTAAAATATCTTGAGGAGGCCTTTCAGGCAAAGGAAAGTTGGCTCTGAGTATTTATCGTGAACAAAATAACCATTAAAATATCTTGACAATTTTTTTGAACTGTTGCATTTATGTGCCATAGTTATTATATCTCAATTGGTTTACATCACTAAATTCAATTAATTCTGTTTTATTAACTTACTTTAATCTAAATCCGATTTATTAACCTTAAGCCATTTTGCTGGTTTTTGGCAAATAACGGATTTCAACAATCTTAGGAGATTATTATGAAAACCAAATTACTTTCTATCTTAGCAATTTCAGTATTTTTTGTTTTTGCTGCCTGTGATGACGACGATGACAGCAACAACACCACCAACAATATCAATAATGCCGAATGTGGCAATGGTATAGTTGAAGCCGATGAAGTATGTGACGGCACTGCTCTTGACGGTGAAGATTGCACAACTATCGGCGATTATACCGGTGGTGAACTTGCCTGTGCAGCAGATTGTTCTGCCTTTGACGAGTCAGGTTGTACCGCCAGCACTAATAATGCCGAATGTGGCAATGGTATAGTTGAAGCCGGTGAAGTATGTGACGGCACTGCTCTTGACGGTGAAGATTGCACAACTATTGGCGATTATACCGGTGGCGAGCTTGATTGTACAGACGATTGCTCTGCCTTTGACGAGTCAGGCTGTACTTCTGATGCAACTCCGACTCCCGACGGATTTGTCGGTTCAAGTTGTGCCGATGCCGCTGATTGTACCGAAGTTGAAGCTGTTGCAAACCTTACCGCTGAATGTGTACAACAAATTGCAACCTTTACCTTGCAAGATGGTTATTGCTCTTCAACATGTGATCCAACTGCCGATCCCGATCCCTGTGTCGATGCGGATGGTGAATGTGTAGATGTTATGGATATGGGAACTTATCAGTATTGTCTGCAACCATGTGTTCCAGGAAATAATGAATGTCGCACAGGTTACGAGTGTGCTGCTTTTTCCCAGGAAACTGATGCTCCTACTTATTGTCTCCCACCCATGAAATAACAATAATAGTTTTTAGTTTGTCCCTAGTGGGACAAACTAAATCTTAATCATTTTCCCATCTTTTTTCTTTTCAATTTACTGCTTATCAATACAATTTACAGGTCAAATCTCAGGGTTTTTTTCAGCCCCCATCCCAGATTCCGGGAATTTTGCGATTGCAACTCGGACATCTGCCTTTGGTAATTCGGTTATTTTGTACCTGATAGCCGTATCTTTCAATTAAAACAGTTTGACAATGGGGACAGAGAGTATTTTGGTAACCTTGCCCTCGCAAATTTCCCAGATATACAAATTGAATTCCGTTGGATTTGGCGATGGATCGGGCTTTGAGCAGAGTAGATACCGGAGTGGCGGGCAGATTGCGCAATTTATGATGGGGAAAGAAGCGCGAAATATGTAAAGGCACTTCTGGACCCAATTCTTTGCTTATCCAGCGGGTGAGTTGATTAATTTCTTCTTCACTGTCATTTTTGCCAGGGATTACCAGAAAGGTGAGTTCAAGCCAGATTCCCTTTTGTTTAAGCAGTTTAGCTGTTTCCAGAACCGGTTTCAAGGTAGCTGCACAGATATCGCGATAGAATTTATCACGGAAGGCTTTGAGATCCAAGTTGACAGCATCTATTGATGGAATTGCTTTGAGCAAGGGGTCACGATTGATGTAACCTGCTGTAATCCAGTAGTTTAACAGTCCTTTGCTTTTGGCCTTTTTGCCGATATCAAGAGAGTATTCATAAAAAACTACGGGATCGGTATAAGTGAGAGCGATTCCCTGACAGGATTTTTTGAGGGCAGTGGCAACAACTTTTTCAGGTGAAGCTTTATAAGCTTTTCTTTGCAGGGGAGAAACCTGTGAAAGGCCGGCATTTTGACAGTTGAGACAATGAAGGTTGCATCCTGTGGTGGCGATGGAGAAGGCTTTGGACCCGGGTAAGACATGAAAAAAAGGCTTTTTTTCCACCGGATCAATGTGAACGGCGGCGGGTCGACCATAGGTGAGAGCCAGTAATTTGCCGTTGTGGTTGTAACGGATTTGACAATCACCGGTTTCTCCGGGAGAAATTTGGCATAATTTGGGACAAAGATGGCAGGTAAGTTGTTTATTCATTGACAGTTTTTTCATAAAAAAGAGCTTCGTGTTCTGAAAGAACACCGCTTTTTACAGCTCTAATCAATTTATTATTCTGTTTGGGTTTATTTTTATCGGTTGCTTTATTCAGGCTGGTATTACTTGAAGCAGCTTGATTACGGGAAAAGATAGTCAGATTGGTATAATTGAAAAAGATAAGAACTAAATAAATACCAACAAAGAACAGGGAAATACCGGTTTGGAATTTATGCAAATAAAAGGATTTTGGTGAATACATAAAAAAAATATAGCAAATTTAAAAACAATTAAAAGTCTTTTGGTATTGTAACCAGTTCCCATCCCAAAAATGGATATAATCGTCTGACGACGGAAATTTGATTAATCTGCTTTGTCGTAACTTCTTGAAATAGTGTCAACTATGTCGGCGCAGTTACTCCGCGCATCTCAATCAAATTTCTTCCCCAGTTAAAAACACCACTTCTGGGATGGGAACTAACTAATGTGAAAAAATGGTAAAAGCACTTGCAAATTTTGGTTCAGCTTGTTTTAGATCAATATTTATGGCAAGTTCAGGAATATTAGTTAGTTCCCATCCCAAAAAGGAAGGTCATCACCTGAACGCGGAATTTTATCTCATCAACTTTGTTGTAACTTCTTGAAATAGTGACAACTATGTCTGCGAAGTTATTCCGCGCATCTCAATCCAATTTCTTCACCAGCCAAAAACCCCACTTCTGGGATGGGAACTAGTTAGAACAATTTAGAACTATTCAGGTACAAGGAGATAATAATCATGATAAAATTTCAATCCATGGATCAGGTCACCAACTTTGTGGAACAGGAAAAAATTGCCTGGCTCGATATCAAATTCTGCGATTTTACTGGAAGATTAAGGCATGTCACCTTGCCGGCCAGTGCCCATTCCCTTAATGTTTTGCGCAATAATGGTCTTGGTTTTGACGCCTCCAGTCTCAATCTTCAGACTCTGGAAAATGCTGATATGGTATTGAAACCTTGTTTGGATACGGCTTTTATCGACCCTTTTTTCTCGGATAAAACACTTTCCTTTCTGGCTTCGGCGGTTGATGCCGTGACCGGTACCTATTCCGAACTGGATCCCAGAAACAGGGCAAAAAAAGCCCGTGATTATGCCCTGAAAGAAGAAATTTGCACCGAAGCATTGTTTGCCCCTGAATATGAATTTTATCTGTTTAAAAAACTCGAATATAATCAAGGTGTACTTGCTGATGGTTACCGGATTGAACCCCTGGGACACAATGAAGTTTCTGCAGAACTCAACTTTGGTATCCATGAAGGTTATCACAGTGCTCCTCCCGAAGATAAATCACTCCAATTCAGGTTGGAAACTGCCAAAATCCTGGGAGAACTGGGAGTTGAAATTCATTATCACCACCATGAAGTAGGTGGATTTGGCCAGGGAGAATTTGAAGTTGGTCTTACTCCCATGGTAAGAGCAGCTGACGAAGCTGTTCTGATCAAGTACGTAGCCCGTCAGGTGGCGGCAAAGATGGGGTTTTCCATTACCTTCATGCCCAAACCTCTGGCCGGTCACCCCGGCAACGGCATGCATTGTCATCAGACTTTGATGAATAATAATAAAAATCTTTTTTACGACAAAGATGGTTATTGCGGACTCAGTCAAATGGCAACGGATTATATCTGCGGCATTCTTTACAACGGACCCGCTCTGTTGGCTTTAACCAATCCTTCAACCAACAGTTATCGTCGCTTGATTCCTGGTTTCGAGGCTCCCACCAGGCTCTTTTTCAGCGGAGGCAATCGCAGTGCGGCCATCAGAATTCCCATGTACGCCAAAAATACAGGAGAACAACGTATTGAATTTCGTTCCCCCGATGCCACCGCTAATCCCTATTTTTTAATTGCAGGTCAACTTATGGCAGGAATTGACGGGATCAAAAACAAATATGATCCCCAAAAAAACAACTTTGGTCCTGTTGAAGACAATATTTTCAACTGGCCTCCCGAAAGGCAGCAGACCCTTAAAGCATTGCCGGAAACTTTGGACCGGGCTCTTTCAACTTTAAAGGCAAATAGCAGTTTTCTGGAAAAAGGCTCGACTTTTACCAATCAATTTATTAATAAGTGGATTAAAGTCAAGAAAACTGAATTGAATGAATTCAGAGGTGTTCCCCATCCTCTGGAATTAAAAAAATATTACGGAGTATAGTAATGACCGCAAAGACAAAGAGTCCCAAGAAGGATAATTTTTTCTCTGACACGATCAACAGCACCAAATCACTTCTGATTGATTTCAGAAATTTTGCCTTTGCCGGGTTCAGTCCCACCCAAATTGTTCGCAATCTCATGGGGCTGACAATTCTGGTTGTTTTTTTCAGTGTAGTGCTTGGGTATTCTTTCGATCACAAAAGTGAACTCACCTCTTTTTTCTATTCTTTTTTCAAAACAATTTATTATTTTAGCGGCTTTATGGTCGTGCTCAAAATTCTCCAGGTTGTTTTCCGGAAAAAATTGAATTTATCCAAAAACAGTGTAGCTGTATTGAACCTCTTGACCCTGAGCTTGGTTTTCCTGAGTTTTCTGGGGATAGGATTGTCTTTTTATCATACACAACGTTATTACCGCTTGTTTGTTGTACCCAAGATTATTCTTCTTTACCCCGGAGCTTCAATTCTACTGGGGTTGACAACAATAACCCTGATTTTTGAAAAAAAGATCAGAAAAAGTGTAATCAGAACTTCTTTGTTCATAATAATAGGTTTCTACGCCCTCTGGTTGCTGGTCAACATTTTTGTTTCCACCATGCCTCTGGTAACTTTTTTCGGTTCGGTGGTTCGTCAGATGGGAGTTATCTCCATCTGGTCCATGTTGATCATGGCGGTAGCCACTGCCCTTTGGTTACGCGGCGATAAAAAACGCTTTAAAATTCTCTTCCACTTTGTTCTTTTCGTCGGCCTGCTCCTGTCTTTACGTGCTTTTTACGAAATGACCAGAACGGACGTCAATTCTTATCGTCCTTCAGGTTTTGCCGGTAATCCCGATTATTATGCCAATAACCTTGTTTTTACGGTTCTTTTTTCACTCTTTGCTTTTCTCCAGTCTCGTCGCAATAAGCTCGAATCAATTTGGACCGGACTGGTTTTCATGGCAAGTTTTTATGCACTGGTTCTCAGTAGAACCAGAGGAGCCTGGCTGGGTCTGGGATTTGCAAGTACAATCGGCATGCTGGTTTTTAATCCTTCCCATTTTCTTAAAATCAGGGAAATCCGCTTTAAACTAGTTTCCATCTTGGCCATGGTCCTGGCCGGTTTTATTATGTATTATTTTTATATTGGCTCGGTATTACCTCCTGACGGCATTAAAGCCGGTCTGATCAATAGTGCTCAGCAAGTTGTAGCCAGACGGGTTACTAATTCTATTTTTGTTTTAATGACCATAGCTCCCATTTTGGCTCGACTACTCTGGAATTCTTTTGCTAAAATCAAGTTGCGCCTCTCTGTGTTCGGCAGCCTGATGCTGATTTCTTCTCTCTTCCTGGTAATTCCCCAAACCAGAAAACCTATTTTCGTTCTGGTGGACAAGGCTTTGCATGTTCGCAAAATTTTCCGTCCCAAACACGGTGAACCCAGATTGAAATTATGGGAGGACACCCTCCCCATGATCGCAGATCACTGGTTTTTAGGAGTTGGACGTGAAACTTACAGGGTCAATTTTCTCCAGTACAAAACCTTCGATCTGGCGTACAGGGATCCTGGAGTCAATTATCGCTCTTCCCACAATATGTTTGTCGATCAGGTTGTAATGGAGGGTTTCCCGGGTATCATCTTCTTCCTCTTGATTATGGGGATTGGAATCTGGCTCATCTTTGTGCGTAATCGCAAAGACAAAGAAGATGCTCAGACAGGACTGCTTTTAACCGGAGTAGGCTTGGCTGTTTTTGGATATATCGGCCACTCCATTACAATTTATGATGTTTTGCCTTCTTCCGCTTATATTTACCTCAGTCTGGGCATGGCTCTGGGAATGGCAGCTCCCCGACTGGTCAAGCTCGGCAATAAAAACCTTAAAAAATCTCAAAATCCCAAAAGATGGAATTTGAAATATCTGCAGAAGGCAATTGCGGCCGGAGTGGTAATTGCAATTATCACTGTTCCTGCAGTTTATTATGTAAGTCGGCACCACTATGCCGATAAATATCTTTCTCAATTATCCTATGCTTCCGGTGCTCTCAAGCAATTTCGCAATTCACTGGGAAATAAATACAAAGTTGAACAAAAGATGAAAAGCGCCAGAACTGCAAGTACAGTTATGCTCAAGTCCAATCCCCCCGAGCGCCATCTCAACCAGATTGCCAAAAATTTCAAAATACCCCGGAAAAACCTGAACAACCCCAAATTGCGCCGTCGCTATGCCAACTCCATCAGGAATAAAATCAAAAAACAACAGCACCTTGTGGATAATGTAATTATTCCCAATATCAAAAAAGTTGTGAAATATGCCAAGAAGGTCAAATATTATGATCCCGGTCTTGGTTATCATCCTTATATGGTTGGGCATTTGGGACAAGTGCTTATGCAGTATCAAAGTTACGGAATCGGAATGACAGGGGATAAACTACATGAATTTCTGCTGGATGCTTCCCGCAGGGGTGTTCATAACAACACCAATCCCGAAAGTGCCTATTCCAGGTTGGCCAGCGGTTATTATGCGGTTGCCACTTTTCATTTCAATCAGCAAAACTACAAAAAGGCCTGGGAAAATTATCAAAAAGCATTGGAGGCGGTACAGGGTTCCATCAACCACGATCGTGTTTATTATGATACCCATCGCATCAAATCTCTCTTTCTTTTGCGCAAATTCTGTGAAATTGAAAAATCCGAGAAAGAGTTGAACAAAGCCAAGGATATTTTGATCAATTCTATCATGTCTCGTTATCACAAGATTCTGCAAACCTATTCCCCCATGTATTTCAAAATAGCTGTTGCCTATTTCGAGCGGGCCCAATCCGGGGACAACCAAAAAAAGGTAGTTGATTACAAAAAGGTAGTTCGAGTTTTGGGAACAATTTCTCAGGTTGAACAATTTCTCAATCGGAAAAAAATAAAGAACAATCGGAAAAAAATTGAAAAAATCAATGAACAACTGAGCAAGTTGAAAAACAGATTGAAAGCTTTAAAATCAGGAGCCGGGGGTAAAAACCCCGCCAATTATCTTTCTCAAATCAATCGATTGGAAAGCAAGGAACAAGAGTTACAAAAGGAATTGGCTGAAAAAACCAAAAAAGATGAATCATTATCCAGAAGAATGAAATTAATCGAGAAGACTGCCACCAGAACAGATAAAATGAAAACCGGACTCAATCAACTTGCCAAAGAAGAAAAGCCGGATAGCCGGGATTTGGTCACCTATAAAAAGAAAATAGAAAAACTTTTCCAAGTTTTCCCAGGCAAAAAATCTTCCAGTATTTATTCCACCTGCCGCAAGAATCTTGAACTTATGAAAGGAGCAGCCAAGTGACGGTAACTATTGCTTTGGGCTTACAATGGGGTGACGAAGGCAAGGGCAAGATGGTAGATTATCTTTCTGAAAATGCAGATCTGGTTATCAGAGCAGCCGGGGGAGCCAATGCCGGCCATACTATTGTCAACAACGATAAAAAATATATTCTTCATCATCTTCCTTCGGGACTTATTCATGCTCGTGCTCAAGCTTATCTTGCTTCCGGCATGGTAATAGATCCTTTCTCCCTGCTCAAAGAAATCCAGGATATTGAAAAACAGGGTCTGGGGGATCTGCGCAACCGAATCAAGATTTCACCGGCTGCTCATCTGATTCTCCCCTGGCACCGGGATCTGGAAAAAATCAGGGAAAAAAGTCCCGGGGCCATTGGTACAACTCTCAAGGGAATCGGACCTGCTTACGAAAGCAGAGCTTCCCGCAAAGGTTTACCCCTGGGCTTGCTGAAATACCCCGATCTTCTCAAACAGAAGCTCATCTCAATATCACAGGATTTTGCTCCATTTTTTGAAAAAGCGGGAGTTTCAGTGGATTCTGCGAATCAAGTTCATGCTCGGTTGCTCCGGGTAGCCCGGGAAATTGTTCCCATGCTTGGAGATCTGCAACCCCTGCTGGATAAATATCTCCAAAAAGACAACAGCGAAATTATACTGGAAGGTGCTCAAGGTGCTTTACTTGATATAAATCATGGTACTTATCCTTATGTTACTTCTTCATCCACAATTTCCGGAGGTTTGCTCTCCGGTACCGGACTGGGGCCTTTGCAGATTGATGAAGCAGTTGGAATAATGAAGGCTTATACTACCAGAGTCGGCAACGGACCTTTTCCCACTGAGATTCACGGAGAAACAGGCCACAAAATGGCAAAAATCGGGGGTGAATTCGGTGCTACCACCGGAAGACCCCGTCGCTGTGGCTGGCTTGATCTTGTCGCTTTGAAACATGCAGTTAATTTGACAGGAGTCAGAGATCTGGTCATAACCAAAATTGATGTACTTTCAGTTTTCGAGAAGATAAAAGTTTGCACTGCCTATAATCTTCCCTCAGGAAAAAACAGCAGGTTTTTTCCTGAGGATCCCTGGATTCTGGAAAAATGCAGCCCGATATATAAAACTTTTCCCTCCTGGAATATTTCAGGAAATCTTGAAGTTGATAATATTGACCCGGCTTTGCAAGCTTTTATCAAAATGATTGAAGAATATGTCGGAGCTCGAGTTTCCTTTTTATCCTGGGGTCCCCAGCGTCATAAAACCCTGAGGGTTTGAAGGTTGGAGGAATTGTTATGACCAGAAAAAGAAGCGATCAAAAAGACCAGAAAAAAAAATCCGGCGGTGCCATGAGAAGTTTAAGGGGTGGTTTCAAAAAGACTGCCAAGAGTTTGACAGGTAAATCAAAAAAGAGTAAATCTGTTGACTGGTTGATCAATCTGCTGATTCTGGCAATGGTTGTTTATCTTGTTTATAAGTATTTTATTCAATAATAACAAATTGTTACAGTTGTTGACCCAGAGTCGGCAACCGTCAAAAGCTGTTGGCTGATTATGTTTTTATGGTAATCACAGGGTTGAAATCAGAAATATTTTGTTATGGTCAAAACTTTTTCAGAAATTTTTACAATTTTTTTTGTTCTGAGTTTTATTATGATCAAAGATGTTCAGAGCAGAAAAAAAAAGAAAGCCAAGAAGAATGTCTGGAATAAAACTTCCCAGATGATGAAATATATCAAGAAAATTAGAGTTCCCCAAAAGGGAATGGACAAGCAATGTGTGGCTCGTTTGCGGGCCAAAGGCGTTCGCTTTCAATTGTTATCCAAGGTTAAACACATCAATACCCCCATCAAAATAAAACAAAAATCTCTGGGTGGTGTTTTGTATCGCAGAGCATGGAACAACAAAACAGCTCCCTTTATTTTAAATTGCAAGATGGTTGAAAACCTTATTCTTGCCGGTCCTTATCTCAGACGTTACGGAATTGCCAGTGTCTATTGGACTTCCGCCTGGAGATATTCGTTTATTCACGGGACAAAAAAATTAAGTAATCATGTTTATGGGAATGCAATTGATATTACAGCCATTGATGGTGGTTTCGGATATGCTTCCCTCTCAAGTCATTGGGAGAGGGGTTGCGGAGGTTGCGGTCACAATTGCAAAACTAAAAAAGGAAGAGCCCTGCGGGCTTTTTCATGTGCCACTCGTGGTAAAAAATTGTTTAAAGCGGTTTTGACTCCTGATTATGATGCTTTGCACGCTGATCATTATCATTTGGGAAATCCTGCAGCCAATGTCAAACTCAAGGTAAAGATCAAAGCAAAACATTTGACAGGGACAAAATCATCGCAAAAATCAAAGGGGAGTGCTGCTTCCAGAAATCACTGGGTAAAAGGCAAGGTGGAAAGAAAGTGGGAACCTTCCCGTTCCAGACCGCCTCATTATTAATTCCCATTTCAGAATTTCATTGTCCGAGACCAGGTATTTGTCAAAAACATGAGTAGACAATTTTTTTCAGGTTTTTTATTCTGTTTTTGAAATTTGACAAAGAAGAAGAGTATAATATTTTTGATTTGTTGAACAATTTTAAACTGGAATTTTTCTCAGTTTTATTTCTGAGTTGAATTTCATGATAAAGGGAGTTTATCCTATGAACATAAACAAAATTAAATCCAGAGAAATAAGCTTTATTCATTTTTTCTTTCTGTTGTCTTCCTTGCTGGCATTGAATTGGGGTTGCGAAAAGAAAAAAACCTGTCCCTACGGACAGAAAAAAGTTGGAGATAAATGCAGATGTAAATTTAATTCCAACTGTCCCAAAGACAAAGTTTGTAAAAATGGCAAATGTGTAATCAAGGTCAAAAAAGACACCTGCCCAGATGTTCCCTGTACCCAAGGCAAAGTTTGTAAAAATGGCAAATGTGTCAATTGTGAGAATGATCAGGAATGCGGAAAGGGAAGACATTGCAGTGACGGTCTTTGCAAAAAAAATGGCAATGAATGCAGTCCCGATAAAGATTGCCCCTTGGGACAAAAATGTGAACATGGATATTGTGTAAAACACAAGGGGGTTGGACCAAAGTGTTCGGGAGCCGATTGTATCAACGCACCCTGCAGTTTGAAACCTGTATTTTTCAATTATAATGAAGCCAATATTCCCTCTTTTTCACAGCAGGCACTCAAACATAATATAAACTGTCTTAGAAAGGCCTACGACAAAGATATCAAAAAAGTTCACCTGATTGGAATGTGTGATCCCCGTGGTCCAACAACCTTTAATGACGATCTGGCCAGTTTGAGAATAAAGTCAGTAATTGACAGAATGACCCTGCAGGCACCTTCTTTAATGAAAAAGTTCGAGGTTTCCACCGAACCCCTTGGTGAAACCTGTGCCAAAGGTACAGGTTCCACCGGTTGGAAAAAAGACAGAAGAGTTCAATTTGTCTGGTATCGCAGTGATAAAGTTTGTCCCGTTATTGAAGAATAATCAGGTTTGCAATGAAAATATTCATCTTTATTTGCAACAAAATAATTAAAAGGTCCAAAGGTCTTTTTCTTTTTTTCCTTTTATTTTTAAATTTGGTGGTTTTGACCGGTTGTGCCAGATATCTTGCCTCCCGCAAACAATTTGACAAAATTGACAAGGAAGCGGCTCTGGTAGAGGAAGAACTGGCAGATGCCAATCTTTCCGCCCAGAAGAGGCACAGAGTTCTGGGCACTCAATTAAAGGAAATCAAATCCATAAAAAAAGAACGTCAATTGTTTCAAGGAGCCATGAACCGAATGTCAACCGCTCTTTTTCAAGATATTAAAGAATTGACTCGAGCTGTGGCTGACCTGACCTCCAGATTGGATAAACTGGAAAAAAAGGCCGAAACTTTGTTGGAAAAGAGAGCCCGGCAAAAACAAATCGTAGAAAAAAAATGGGATAAAAAGATTAAAAATCTGGAACAGAAAGCCTGCAAAAAATGGCCGGGACTTGAAGGGTGCAGATAATAATTGGAAAATGAGGAATTATGGTGAAAATTAAAATCTGGTTTTTAACAGGATTGGTGTTTTCTTTTCTTTTGCCTGGTTGCAGTTGGTTTGTAACCAGAAAAGAAGCCGATCAGATGAAGATTAGAGTTGAAAAAATTTCCGAAGAATTAAAACAGAGAAGAAAAGAAGAAAAGGCTTTCGGTGAGGCCATTGTCAATGCAAAAAAAGAATTGAGCAAGGTGGCTGAAGCCAGAGAGCGTTATCGCAAGGAACAAACTGCTTTTATCAGAAAAGTACATCTTCTGCTTTCAAAACTCAATGTCAACATCAGGACTTTTGAGGTAAATCTGGCATCTTTAAAAAAGAAGGTAGACAAAACCCTTAAAAAAGAAGTGGAGGAGATAGAAACTATTTTCAAAGAAAGAGCTGAGGAACTTCAGGAACTGGAAAAAAAATTCAATCTGCTCATTGCCAATTACATCAAAGAGTCTCCTAAGAAATTTCTTAAATATATCAAAGCATTTGCTGTTGCAAAAAAGTGGAAATCTCTCAACCGGCATCTGGCTTTGATGAAATTGAAATTTCCTTCTTCAAATGAAATGGAAGAGGGGTTGGTCTTTGCTTTGAAAAAACTGAATGAAGCCAAGGAATACGGCAAGGTAATTATTTATTGCGGACTCTATCGTCGGCTTTTTTCCCAGGGACCCAATTATCCTCTTGTTTTATTGATGGAAGCTGAAGCAAAGTATGCCATCATGAATTGCAGTGATGCCCTGAAACTTCTTAAAGAATTCAGCAACAAATTTCCCAACCACAAACAGCTTTCCAAAGTCAAAAAATTGCAGCAGGAAATTTCATCCAAACTTCACTCCAAAATGTATTGCACCAAATAATTTGCAATGAATTCAAGCAATCCAATACCATCTGAAAAATTGATTTTCGAATAAATTATACAAAGAGCAATAATGAGTATATTTAATCTTGCCGGTGATCTTGTACCTGCCGGTGATCAGAAAAATGCAATCAAAACTATTGTCAAGGGGATAAAAGAAGGTGAGAGAGATCAGATTCTGCTTGGAATAACCGGGAGCGGAAAAACGTTCACCATGGCCAAAGTTATTGAAGCTACGAGCAAACCTACTTTGATTCTTGCTCACAATAAAACCCTCGCCGGTCAGTTGTATTCAGAATTCAAAAATTTATTTCCCCATAACAGCGTCAATTATTTTGTTTCTTATTATGATTATTATCAACCTGAAGCATATATTCCAGTAACTGACGCTTATATAGAGAAGGATGCTCAGATCAATGAAGAAATTGACAGATTAAGACATGCTGCCACCAATGCTCTTTTATCCCGGCGGGATGTAATTATTATCGCCAGTGTTTCCTGCATTTACGGAATAGGTTCTCCTGAATTTTATCAGGAATTGGCGATTAAAGTGAAGGTGGGAGATTATATAGACAGGGATGAATTTTTACGAAAATTGGTTGATATTCAATATACACGCAATGATTACGATTTTTTCAGAGGTAATTTCAGAGTCAGGGGAGATGTAGTGGAAGTTTTTCCGGCTGATGAAGATCGCTGGGCCATCAGAATTGAATGGTTCGATGATGAAATTGAAAATATCATGGCGGTGGATCCTTTTTTAGGTGAAGCAGGACGCAGGTTTCAACAATTCAGTATTTTTCCCGGCAGTCACTATGTCGTACCCAGGAGGGATTTAAGTCGGGCAATTGATAAAATCAGAGACGAATTGCAGCAAAGGATCGCCTGGTACAATCGTAATGGCAGGATGTTGGAAGCACAGAGAATAGAGTTCAGGACAAGTTCAGACCTGGAAATGCTGGAAGTGACAAATTATTGCAAAGGAATTGAGAATTATTCCCGTCATCTGTCGGATCGCAAAGCTGGTGAACCCCCGGCTACTTTGCTTGACTACTTTCCAGATGATTTCCTTCTTTTTGTTGATGAAAGTCACCAGACCCTTCCCCAAGTCAAAGCTATGTACAAAGGAGACAAAAGCAGGAAATCCAATCTGATTGAATTTGGTTTCAGATTACCCAGCGCTTTTGACAACCGTCCCCTCAAATATGATGAATTTCAGGAAAGAATCAATCAGGCGGTATATGTCAGTGCAACTCCGGGTGATACCGAGTTTGCTTTGACCCAGGGAGTTTTTGTGGAACAGATTATCAGACCCACCGGTCTTTTGGATCCCGAGATCGAGGTAAGAGGGGTAGATAATCAGTTGGATGATCTGCTTGAAGAAATCAAAATCAGAACAGAAAAAAATGAAAAGATTCTGGCTTTGACTCTGACCAAGCGTATGGCTGAACAATTAACCCAGTACTATCTTGATCTTGAGGTCAAGGTTCAATATCTTCACAGTGAAATTGATACTCTGGAAAGAATGCAAATTCTGAAAGATTTGCGATTGGGAGAATTTGATGTGCTGGTGGGGATTAATCTGTTGCGAGAAGGGCTGGATTTGCCTGAAGTTTCTCTGGTTGCTATTTTGGATGCTGATGTTCAGGGTTTTTTACGATCTGAAACCTCACTTTTTCAGATTTGTGGCAGAGCTGCACGCCATGTAGAGGGGAAGGTGATCATGTATGCTGATAAAATAACTCCTGCCATGGAAAGTGTTATCCGGGAGACTGAAAGAAGAAGAAAGATCCAGTATGAATACAATCAAAAGCACGGTATAACTCCTCAGACCATCAGAAAAAAAGTAGATGATCTCTTTGGAATGATAGGTAAAAAACCTGTCCAAGAAGAAAAAGAGGAGGATTTGGATCTCCAAAATGAGGCTGAATTGGAAAAAGTTCTGAAAAAACTACGCAAGAAAATGCACAAGTATTCAAGAAATCTTGAATTTGAAAAAGCTGCAGCTGCCAGAGACAGAATTAAAGAGTTGGAAAGCAGATATCTTCTGCAATAATCAGTTCACATTTATGTCACAGTTCAGAATGGGAGTTATTGATTGAAACTGAAGTTGGATTGAGATGCACCTGGCAACATCGCAGATAGTTCTTGCTCAACGGGAACCAGAACCAGAAACAGAGTAATTTTTAGCGAAAATTACAGGCTTATTCTCTCTTTGGGTTGATTATGAAATCTTTTTCTTGTAAATTTCACTTGATATATTTTTTTTTTTACTTATTCTAGCTGAAGTTCAGCCCGGATCTGTTGCCAGTCAAATTGATTTTCAGATGGTCACGGCAATCTGAAACGGGAATTGGCTGATTTGTCGTCCCAAAATGGCAAACAGACAATCAAGGGCCTATAGCTCAGTTGGTCAGAGCCACCGGCTCATAACCGGTCGGTCCCTGGTTCGAGTCCAGGTAGGCCCACCCTTACTGTATGGAAAATACAATATTTTCACTTAATTCAATAGAAGCAAATTTATATCCAATTAATATTATTTCTCAAAAAATTCATTCAGGGGTTCGGAGGTAGACATTGAAAGAAAATCTGCATAAATTGCTGGTATTGCAAGAACACGATGTTGAAATAAACAAACTTGAACAGGAAAAACAAGAAATGCCTCAGGAATTGGAATCTCTTAAAAACGATGTTTCCGAACTTGAGGCAATTCTAAAAAAGGAAATTGACAGTCTGGAAGAAGTTCAAACCTGGAAAAAAAACAGGGAGAAAAGTCTTGCCGGAACTGAAGAAAGAATCAAAAAAAGAATCAAGGATCTGGATAAGGTAACCACGGGGAAAGATTATTTTGGTCTCCAGAAAGAACTGGAAATTCATCGGAAAAAAGCTAGAGAACATGAAGATGAAATTCTCAAGTTGATGGAAGTTGTTGAAGAGAGACAAAAGGTTGTACAAGACAGAAAAAAACAACTGGCTCGATTTTGGAAAGCAGTTGAGAAAAAAGAAAAGGGCTTTGCTGAAAGAATGGAGAAAATCGATAAAGAGTTGGCAAAACTCAACCAGGAAAGAAAAGAACTTTCCAGCGGAATTCCCAAAAATCTGATGCGTAAATATGATTTTCTCACCAGCAAAAGATTTCCGGCAATGGTGGAAGCCAAAGAAGAAAGATGTCTTGGTTGCAATATGGGAATACCTGCCCAGAAATTCAATTCCCTTTATGAAGTTTCTTCCATTGTGGAATGTCCTTTTTGTTCAAGGATTCTTTATATCAAAGAAGCTCTGCAAGATTAACTTCGTAGACTGCTGTTCCCATCCCTGGCAAAATTACTTTTCATATCCCAATCTTCCCCTTAAGCCGAGGATTTCGTTTTAAGCCATTAAATCAGTGATTCAGCGACATAATTGTCTTTTTTTCCAGGAGAGGGTTCCCTTCCAGCAACTGTAGACTTTCTTTACCCCATCCTCTTCATCCTCCTCTTCATCTTCTTTATCCTCTTCATCTTCTTTATCCTCTTCATCCTCTTCATTCTCATTATTTTCTTCTTCTTTGTTTTTCCGGCTGTCAGTTTCAAACATTTCAACTTCAGATGATTCAGAAGGTATGCCTGGTTCTTCACTTGTATCAACATTGGTATCATTGGTGGTATCAACTATTTGTTCAGAAGCATCCTGGGTGGGTTCAGGTTCAGGTTCGATTATCTCTGAACGACATTCATTCCAGGCCCATTTTTCAGGTTGACCACAAGAAGGAATTTTCTGCGAAGATGAAATATCCCACCCCGATGCCAGTTTACAGCCTTTGTTGTCTTCTTGCAGACGGCAAAAAGCCCTGGTGGAATGACGAATTGTTTCTTTGCCGTCACAGTCAAAATCAAAACTGCCGTTTTTCCTGGGTCTGGAAAAATAACTCTTTTGCTGGGGATGAACTCTGGAATCGTTGTCGTCACAATCTCCACTTTTATTTACATAATTCTCAAGTTGTTGGCACGAGATTTTGGAAACTTTGGAATTACCCCAACCATCACCGTCTTTATCCAGATAGAATTTTTCTTTATGCTTACAGGAACGGGAATCTACCGATTTTTTGTTTTTGAATTTTGCCAGGAGATGCTTGTCTTTCCTTTGCAAGCTTGAAGGAGAACTTTCACAACTCCAGATTGCAACTGTTAAGAACAAAAACAAGATAAAGCGCAACATGTCAAGATATTTTAAACAGATAGATACTGCCGTTGTTGAGTAGAGCGGTGATGAAATTATTGAAAACTCCAAAGTTGGAGGAGATTCCATCTCCGGGATCGAAGCGTTGATAGAAAAAGCCGTTATCTGGATTAAGGGCAATAATTCCCCCTTTGTCAAAAGGAATAATCATTCTTTTACCCTTGATGATAATTTTTCCCGGGGTGCCAAGATCGATATTTTGTCTCCAGATCAGTTTTCCTGAAGTATCAAGACAGTGGATTCCCTTGCTGGGGGAAACAAAATAAATTTTATCTTTGTGCAGAGTAATGGAAGTAATTCCGTAAGCACGATAATTCCAGATCAATTCTCCGGTCTTTTTATTGAGAACACAGAGGCCTTTGTTGTAAGAAGCAGTGTATAATTTGTTTCCTTTGATAACAGCATCTGTATCCGCATCGATGTAGTTTTCTTGATTGGGATCTTCGAGAGCTTTTTTCCAGATGGTTTGTCCTCTTTTTTGCAGATCAACGGCCAGAATTTGACCGTCGGAAAGTCCCATGAAAAGATGATTTTTATCGATAACAGGGGAGGAATGTCCTCGTACTGTGTAGCCATCTACTGTTTCATTGCGTTTGCTCCAGTGCAGGGAACCGTTGTCAACAGCTATGGCATAGAGCATATTTCTGGCAGTGGTTATGTAGACGACTCCATTACTATAGACAGGTTTGCCCAGAAAAGCACCATAACCCTGAAATTTCCATTTCTTTTTGCCGGTTTTTGCATCAATTCCATATAATTCTCCACCGATAGTTCCTGCAATAATCAAATTAAATTGTTTGAGATGCAAAGGAGCGGAATTGATGGAAGTTTTCAGATTTGCCTTCCAGAGAGTTTGTCCTTTGAGATTGAAACAGAATAACTTGCCTTCAGAAGTACCAGTAATAATTCGTTTGCCTTTCTTATCAAAAACAGGCGTGGAAAACTCTTCATTCTTTTGGCTGAAACGCCGATGCTTGACCAAATTTTTTTTCCAGAGAGGAACCATAACCTTTCTCGGACTTACTTCTCCGTTTCTGACCTTGTGCATGGTGGGTGAAACGCAAGAATTTAAGAGAATCAGAGTTATGAAGGGAATTAAATATTTCATGAAAGAAAAGCTTACCTTTGTTTTGGCTTGGAAATTATTTGTTTTCATCCTTTGATGCAGGGATGGATGGTTTATTTTCAGAATCAATTTCGGCTACATTGGCTTGTGATTTGTAATCAAGGCCGAGTTCAAGAAAAAGAAGACGTTTTTTAGCATAATGACCGGGATCAGTGATAGATGCGCTACTTTTCAAAGCTTTTAACTGGCTTTGATATCTGTACAGATTTCTTTGCAAAGATTGGATGAGCTTGGGATTCTTTTTGAATTCGGGACTTTGTGACAAGGATTGCATTTGGCTGATCATGGATTGAAGTTCTGTTTCTTTGGCGGCCATTCTTCCGGTTGATTTTTCCTTGACTACCTGTTTATACATATTGATGGCTTTTTCGGTTTTTCCCTGTAACTCAAGAATTCTGGCCTTATGCAACATGGATTGACCGAAATAAATATCATTGTAACTGGTTCCGAATTTGTGAAAAGCTGTTTTGGCCTGGTCAAATTTTTCCAATTCTTCATAGGCAATCCCCAGGTTTTCATAAGCCAGAGCTTTTACAAAACCTTTGACATTATTGCTGGCTACCTGGAAATCTCCAATAGCAGCCTGAAGGTAGGTGTCGCTTTTTTCTTTCTCGAGGTTGGCAAGTTTCAAACTTGTTTTTCCCCTGAGCAGATAAATAAGATTGCAGACTTTGCTGAAGGAACACTTGTCCACAGCTTTGGAAAATGCTTCAAATGATTTTTTATATAATTGGAGGCTGCTTTTAACAGGTTTTCTTTGGCCTTTCTCAATTTTTTTGGGTTTTTCTTCTTCGTTCTTGGAAGGATCCCGAACGGGACGAAGCAGGGTGTTAATTCCTTTTGCATAAGCTCTGGATGCTTTTTCGTCCTTCATGTGTTTCAAATAAATGTAAACACTTATTGAAACAGCGATGATTGCAATAATACCGCCTCCAATAGCGAGCACTTTCCAGTATTTTTTAACAAATTCCCAGATGTTTATGAAAAATCTGGTGATAAAATCAGGCTTACGCAGTTCTTCTTTTGACATTACATGTTTTTTTCGAGCCACTTTTATAACTCCGGTAGGTATTCGGGATTAATCTGGAAAACAAATAGTCCCTGGTTTGGATGCTGAATTGCAACCATACAAAGACAAAAACTCTATTAGTTTCCGTTCCAAAAATGGATGTCATCGTCTGGTGACGGAATCTGGCATTATCAGTTTCTTCACCAAACAAAAACACCGCTTCTGGGATGGGAACTATTTATAATTGATATAGAAAAAATAACAAGATTTTCGTAAAACTTGTTTATGACATCCAAATTAAATTGTGGATGAAAACAGCCTCTTTCTGCAACACCCATCCTGAAATAGGTAAAGCACAGGATAAAATTGAACTATCTGCTTCTAACAGAAAATAAACAAAATTCAACCTAAATAGTTCCCATCCCAAAAATGGATGTCATCGTCTGGCGACGGAAATTGAATTAATCAGCTTTGTCCTAACTTCTTGAAATAGTGTCAACTATGTCTTCGCAGTTATTCCGCGCATCTCAATCCAATTTCTTCCCCAAGCCAAAAACACCACTTCTGGGATGGGAACTAAATAGTTCCCGTCCCAAAAATGGATGTCATCGTCTGGCGACGGAAATTGAATTAATCAACTTTGTCCTAACTTCTTGAAATAGTGTCAACTATGTCTTCGCAGTTATTCCGCGCAGTTGAGACAAACTTCTTCACCAGTTAATAACCCCACTTCCGGGACAGTTAAAATAAAACTTATGGACTTTTAAACCGGATAATTCCTTTTTTTAAATATTTATTGTCTTGGTGGTTTTTTTATAAAAAATCCCGGAAATATCCCGGAAATATCTATTGAATACAGTTGCTTGTCACCTCAGTTCAAAGGTGGTTGTCTTTTATGAGGATAAGGGGTAAACTGAGTTTGTAATGGCTAAAAGAGATCTCCTCAGACTGGTTTCTCGAAAACCCGAGAGTTCGGTTGAAAGAAAATTTGTCAAACCCCCCAAAAAAAAAGAAATAGAATATAACAAATTTTATATTTTTTTCTTTATTTTGTTTTCCCTGGTTGCGACGTTCATAGTTGTTGGTCATGGAGACCTTTTCAAAAAAAAACTACAACGAAATGATCTTGGCAAAACTATCCAGAAAAATATCAAAGCCACCAGAAGCTACAGCTTTTATCCCGACCAGGAAATTATCCAAATTGAAACTGAAAAAGCCACCAAAAATGTTTTATCTGTATACAGCACTACCCGCAATGGCTGGTTGGATCTCTGGCAAAAACAAATAAAATTCGGTTTTCGAGCTCTCAAGGATCCTATTTTCAAAAACAAGACAGAAGCGGCTCGGCAAAGGTTTAATTCCCTTACGGGGATTGAATTGGAGAAGGAAACCTTTTGGACAATTACCAATTCCATAGGTCTCAGAAGAACACGCAACATTTTGAGATATCTTTTCTCAAAAATTTTGAAAGATAAGATATTGACAGAAGATATTGGCAAGTTGCAACAAAAACATCCCCGAGGCATAAAAATTCTGGTTTATCCCAGATCAGGAAACAAATTATCCAAGCCCACTTCCATTCAAACGGGGCCTAATTACGAAAAAATCTACGATTATCGCAAAATCAGAACCCTAATAAGTTCTGAAATTGAAACCCGTTACAGTCTGGGAGGTAAAAATTCTCTGGAAAGTGATGAACGCAATGCAATTCAAGCTCTGGTTCTTGCTCTCATCAGGAATTATCTGGGCAACCAAAAAGATGATTTCACTCTTGGGTTGACTCCCCGTCCTGATATTACCAGCAAAAAAAAAAAAAAGATCAGGGAGAAGGTAAAAATTGAAGAGAAGAAAATTGACAAGGGAGATATAATCCTCAAAAAAGGAGAAACCCTCACTCTTTACAAGATTAAACTATATAACAGCATGATTCCCGATTTTTGGATAAAATTGCTGTGGCTCTTCGGATATTTTGCTTTAATCTCTTCTTTCTTTTTAATTATAGGCTGGTTTTCCACTTTGAAATTCGGAGGTCGCAGAGGCACCGATAAAGACTTTTTTGTTTCTGGTCTTTTATTTCTCATTTTTCTTGCTCTCATCAGAGGTTCTCTTTTTATCATCGATGGACTGATTGAAAATCCATCCCCAGAAATCTATCCGGCTATTTTCCCAGCCGCCGGTTCAGCTCTTTTAATCAAAATTCTCATGGGTACCAGGCTTTCTGTTTTTTATTCAATAGGTTTGAGTTTTCTCGGAACCTGGGCTCTGAAATTGCCTGTTCAGTTTACTCTCTTTTATTTTATTACAGGGTTGGTTGCCGCCGGTTCTCTGGACAGGATTGAACACAGGTATGCCGTCTGGAAAAGCGGCTTGATGCTCACTTTGGCCAGTATTTTTCTGGTGGCGGTATTCAGATTGGCCAATGGTGAATTGTTGATGATGGATACTCTCTGGTATTGTCTGGCCGGGGCGGCAGGGGGAATTATTCTGAGTATTATTATTTCGGCTCTGTTGCCGGTGGTAGAATTCATCGGCGATTATATTACAGATATTAAATTGTTGGAACTTACCAATACCGATAGTGTTCTTTTGCAGGAGTTATCGGAAAAAGCACCTGGAACTTATCAGCATTCCCAACAAGTGGCACAGATCGCTTATGCCGGTGCCAAAAAAGTGGGAGCTAATGCCATGCTGGTTAAGGTTGCCGCCTTATATCACGATGTTGGCAAAATCAAAAAGCCTAAATATTTTATTGAAAATCAAGCCGGAGAAAATCCCCACGATAAATTAAAACCTTCCATGAGTGCTTTGGTTATCAGAAGTCACATAAACGGAACCAGAGAAATTCTGGAAAAATCCGGAATCCCCAAAGCTGTCATAGATGTTGCTTCATCCCATCATGGTAAAACTTTATTGCAATATTTTTACTCCAAAGCTTTGGAGACTACCGGTCCCGAAGAAGCTGTCAGTGAGGAAGATTATCGTTATCCGGGACCCCCTCCCCAGACCAGGGAGGCAGGGATTTTGATGCTGGCTGATAGTGTCGAGGCTGCGGTAAGAAGTAAAATCAAAGGCTCTGTTAAAAGCAAACAATCCAAAATTAAACAATTTGATGTTAATACAATTATAGAGACTGTTCAGTTTATAATTAATCAAAAATTTACAGACGGACAATTGGATTCCTGTGAATTGACTCTGAGAGATCTCAGCATATTGGCCGACAGTTTTATCAAAACTCTCAACAGCATCTATCATGAGCGCATTGATTATCCGGACAATGAAAAAAACAAACCCAATGGCAATAGAAATACAAGTTCAACCCACAAAATTAAAGTCCCAGATAAAAATAGAAAATCTTCAAACAACAGCAAAGAAGATTCTTGAATATCTTAATTTATCAAAAGCCGAACTCTCTTTGGTGATTTGCGATGATCTCTTTATCAGGGAATTGAACAAAAAATGGAGAAATCAGGACAATGCAACAGATGTATTGTCTTTTCCCCAATCAAACCATAAAGAGATTGAAACTTTTCAAAACAAAGATGACAACTTGTTTCCTCTGGTCCTCGGAGATATAATAATCAGTCTGGAAACAGCAAAAAGACAGGCTGAAGTTTCTTTGGAATTTGAAATTAATCGCTTGCTGATACATGGAATTGTCCATCTTATCGGTTATGATCATAAAACCGAGGAAGAGTATGAAAAAATGCAAGTTGTAGAAAAAGATCTCCTCAAGTTTCTCTGAATTTAAAAACTTGCCTTTAAATTTCTTTGCTGGTAAATTTAAACTGACCGTGTTGCCTGAAATTTTATCAAATCAACAACTGCAGGTTTTTAATTTGAAGCCTGAGGGAAAAACTTGATTTTTCAAGGATGCAATCCTTTATTTCAAGTCAATTGAGATATTAAATTTTATTTGTTTGCTTCAAATCCAGGTTGCAAAAGATCCAGGTTCAGGTATACCGATAGTTGAATCTTAACAAATTATTATTTTTCGATGTCCAGTTCGGAATATATTTAGAACTTCTGTTTCATCGAGTTGTGGATGGCAAAATAACATGAAATCAAGAAAATTTATTACTCCTGTTAAATTGTCAATATTAGTACTCGCAAGTGCAGGTTTTTTTTCTTGCGGTCCGGTAGAATATATGAGTCAAACGGGGGTCAAGGCCAATAAAGCTTTTGCTTCAGCCAAAGAATCTGGAGCCAAAAAACAGGCACCTTACGAGTATTACAGTGCCCATTATTATTTGCACAGATCCCGATTTAAAGCCGGTTATGGTGATTATCAGGAAGCTGTAAAGTATGGCAGCAAGGCTGAAGATTTCAGCAAAAAATCGAAGGAACTGGCTGTTGAAAGAATAGAAAAAAATCTGGAAAATGGTGCTGATTCCAATAATACTGACAATTCAACCAGCAAACAGGAAAAAAAGAAAGTCCTGAAGGTTGAAGCTCAAGAAAATAAAGAAGAAAATAAAAAAGAAAATAATAAAGAAATAAAAATCAAAAAAGAAAAAGATGAATAGATTCAGATTGAATCTGGTTCAGATAGACAGGTATTCAATATGAAATTCAGCAAATGGCTTGTTTTTGCAATTTTGGGATTTGTTATCTCAGCTTGTGCAGGGACAGAACTAGAAGGTAAAGCCCAAGTTGTTTCCAAACTTATTAAAATTGCCGAAAAAAATGGAGCTTACAAGTGTGCTCCCAAACAACTGGCTCTTTCCAAAACCCATCTTGAATTCAGTCTTGATGAGATGAGCCAGGGTAAAATGTTCAAGGCAAAAAATCTGTTAAAAACCGCTGATCAAGCAGCCCGATTGGCTATCAAAAAGTCTCCTCCCGAAAAATGCGCCAAAAAAGTTATTGTAGCCACCGAACCGGAAAAGAAGCCGGTAAAATTATCAGTTAAAGTAACTGATTCTGACGGCGACGGCATTCCTGACAGCAAAGACAAATGCCCCAATAAACCGGAAGATTTTGATGGTTTCGAAGATAAAGACGGCTGTCCCGACAAGGACAATGACGGCGACGGTATTGCCGATTCTGTTGACAAATGTCCGGGCAAAGACAAAGACAAAGAAAATAATTTCAAAGATGTAGCCGAAGATATAGATGGTTTCGAAGATAAAGACGGCTGTCCCGACAAAGACAATGACGGCGACGGTATTGCCGATTCTGTTGACAAATGTCCGGGCAAAGACAAAGACAAAGAAAATAATTTCAAAGATGTAGCCGAAGATATAGATGGCTTCGAAGATGATGACGGCTGTCCTGACAAGGACAACGACAAAGACGGTATTCCCGATGTCAAAGACAAGTGCCCCAACAAGCCCGAGGTATTCAACGGTTATCTTGATAAAGACGGTTGTCCCGACAAATTGAAACTTATCAAAATTACCAAAAAGAAAATTGAATTGAAGCAGAAAATTTTCTTTGCCTACAACAAGGCCAAGATTCGCAAAAAAAGCTATGGTTTGCTCAATGAAATCTACAAAGTCCTCAAGTCTCGTCCATCCATGAAGATCATGATTGAGGGTCATACCGATTCCGATGGCTCCGCCAGTTACAATCGTCGCCTTTCACGGCGCAGAGCCAGAGCAGTACGCAAGTATCTGATCAAAAAAGGTGTCGATCCATCCAGAATGAAGTCTGTCGGTCGTGGTGAATCCAAACCAATTGCTTCCAACAAAACCAAAGCTGGAAAAAGCAAAAACAGACGAGTAGAATTTGTAATAACCAAACAATAATCAAATAAATCAACTGTCTCAATTTGTAATACGGACAATCAATTTTCCCATTTTTAAGTTGAGTTTAAATTTTGGAATCGTTAATTTATTCCAGTTTTTGTAAAAACAGAATAATACTATTTCCAACTTGCAAAATGGATTATTGCTGTTTGTGGTTTGGTATTGAATTTCTTGGTTGTAACCTTTGATGAATAGCGGTAAGTTCAATTTTGGTTACTTCTCACATTATAATCAAACTTCACCTCAACTAATAATTTCCATTGAATGAAAAAATGAGGATATGATAATGATAAATAAATCAATTTTAGTAATCTTAACTCTTGCCGTTTCAGGATATTTTTCCGGCAAAGCTCAAGCAAATTGTTCAGACAAGGTAATTAAAAAGCTTAAAGCTCTTCATAAGATGGCTATGGAAGATTATGATCAAATGGAATTTTCTTCGGCCAGAAGAACCTTGAAAGATGCCATCAGCATTGCCAGAAGAAGTTTTTGTACTGACAAGGTTGAATATGCCAATATTCTTGTTGATCTGGGTATCATGTATATCACTGATCCGAGCAGTCCTGATGAAAGCAGGGGACGCTTGATGTTCAAAAAAGCCCTCAAAGTCAACGCCTGTGCAAAAATAAATCCCGATCTCAAAACTCCCAGGTTGCAAAAAATCCTCAATCAGGTGAGCAGGCAGGCAGGCATCAAATGTGCCAGTGCCGATTCTTCATCAACTTCAGATTCCAGTTCAGATTCAGGGTCCAGTGCAACAAAAACCCTGGCCGAAGATACAGGTCCCGAACCTGACAATCTTGAACACAAAACTCCCGACGAAGCACCGGCAGAATCCTCGATTATGATTACTTGCAGAGCCCCTAAACAGGGAGTTGACAAGGTTGTTGTCTATTACAGAAAACCAGGAGAATCAGATTATTCAACTTTGGAAATGACCAATTATTCCGGTTATTCCTGGAAAGCAAATATTCCAGGTAAACACGTCAAGGGAGCTATTTTACAATACTACATAGCTGCACTTAATTCTTCGGGTAGTCCGGTAATGGCACATGGAAACAGCGGAGCTCCCAATATTATTTCCCTTACCAAGCCTGAAAAAAAGGATAGTATTGATTCTGAAGATCCCCTTAGCAATAAAAATAAAGATGATGACAGCAAATCAGACAAGTCAGACAGTGATCCACTTCCTCCTTCTTTCAAGAAGTTCAAAATTAGACTTGGAGGCCGATTCGGTGTAGGTTTTCTTTCCACCAGCATGTGTTCCTACAAGGCCGAAGACGTCAATAATAATTGTGACGGAGAAGGTACCAATATCAGCACTGCAGGTTTTGCTACCGGTGAAATTGGCGGTGAACTCGGCATCCATTATTTTGTAAGTGAAAATTGGACAATGGGATTAGATATGAAAACTGGTTTTGTCCAGACCGATTATATAACCGACGGCAACAATATGGGAGTTGGTTTTATCGGCCTTGGTAAAGCACTATATCATCCCATGGCTCAGGAAGAAATGTTCAGATTTTATATTGGTCCCTTGCTTGGAGGTGGATTGCTCTGGCATCAATGGGTTGTTGATGAAGATTCCCAAAATGAGGATATTTTCAAGCACGGTTACGTAATGATAGGTGGATCTTTAGGTTTTGAAATAGGCTCTCCCAAGGTTGCTTTCTATGTAAATATTGATGCAATGGGAGTTTTCCCTCTCCAATCAACTGTTCATATAGATTTCACCAGCGGATTAAGTATCGGTTTCTAATTTGATTTCAACTTGACTTTATCTCTAATCATCAATTTTCATTGCAAAAATATGGTTACACTTCGGGGTAAAAATATGGTTTCATTTGTAGATTTATCAAATCCGGATGGGAACTAACTAACACAGGAAATAAAATGGCTACTTTAGAATTTGTTTCTCCTAAAAAAATCAAACCAACTCTTAGAAAAACTCTTCAGGATAAATTATATTATGCTCATAAAGGTTTGAAAAATATTGAATTTGCAGACGATGAGTCTACCAGAAAACCTCTGATTAAAGTTGAATATGAAGGTAAAATATCTCCCAACCACCTTCAGGATAAAATAGTAGAGTTGATCAAGAAATTTACCCGGGGTTTTATGGAGGTAGAAAAAGAAATTCTCCACGACAAACGGGAACGAATACCCTTGAATCAGGAAGAAATTTATCCGGCCCTCAAAAAAAAGGGATGGGTTCATGAATATGAAACAGGAAGAGTTGCTTTAGCCGGACCGGCCATGCGACTTTATGATTTTTTTGATGACCAATTCCTTAAAATAGCTGCTGCCATGGAAGCCGAGCCAATTCGTTTTCCCGTACTCATAAGTGTTGATACTTTAAAAACAGCCGATTATTTTGCTTCTTTTCCCCATCACATTACTCTTGCTACCCATCTGGTTGAAGACGCCGATAAAATTCAGGCTTCGGCAGAAAAATTTGCCCAGGATCAGGATCCCTGTCATTTTTCAGAAATAGAAGAAGCAACGGAGCATATTTGTTCCCCTGCAGTTTGTTTTCATCTTTATCAACTTCTTTCGGGCAAGAAAGTTGATCAAATTATCAGGAGAACTGCGATTTCCAATTGTTTCAGATATGAATCAGGAAATATGAATACCCTGGAGCGTCTTTGGGATTTCAACATGAGGGAAATAATCTTCGTGGGAGAAAGTGATAAGGTTGATCAACTGCGCCGGGATGCCATGGAACCGGTGATGGAACTGGTTGACAATTTAAAATTGAAATCTCATATAGAAACCGCCAGTGATCCGTTTTTTGTCAATAATTATGCAGGTCAGACCTTTTATCAATTGAGTCATCGTACCAAATACGAACTTTTGCTCAATATTCCATCGCGAGGAGAAGAAGGGACAGCAGCAGCCTCATTTAACTGGCACCAGAACTTCTTTGGTTCAAAATTCAAAATAACCACCAGCAAAGGGCAAGAAGCCGGAACTGCCTGTACTGCTTTTGGGATTGAACGCTGGGTTTATGCTTTCCTCAGCCAGTACGGTCTGGAAAAAGCCAATTGGCCGCAATATCTTACAGAAAATTGGTAGCCTCGGGTTCGACTTTTACAAAACCAGCAGATAAGAAGCAGTCAGGGATGAAAACTACTTCCCTTTCCAGATAGCTATGGTTTTATCGATTTTGTTTTTGATGGAAAAACCTTTGGAAACAAGATTCATTACTTTGGGGTTTTGCATGATTTTCATAACTCTGGGATCATTTACAATATCCAGCGTTTTTTGCAGGGCTTTTGCTTTAAGTCGGGTAAATTCAAAATTTTTCATTGTTGGTAATGTCCAATATCAGGGGGTGGGTAAATTTAAGAAATAATTTGCCTTCAGTCCTGTTTTGAAAAAACAAAGATTAAAGTCAACAGATTTTGTCAATATATAGCATAAACTCCGAATAGCATAAACTTCAATTTCAAGATAGGGTTCCCATTGCAATTCTTGGATAGTTCCCTATCCCAAAAATGAATGTCATCGTCTGAATACGGAAATTCATCTCATCAGTTTTGTCATAACTTCTTGAAATAGTGTCAACTATGTCTGCGAAGTTACTTCGCGCATCTGAGGCAAACTTCTCATTCAGCCAAAAACCCCCATTCTGGGATGGGAACTAGATAAAAAAAGTAGAGTTGAATTGTAAAAATCGGGAATACTTTTGCTCTATTTTCGTTATAATTTCCTGAATGGTGAAACCGGATGAGTTTTATCGCAGGTTTCAATTCAAGAACAATGCCGTTTAAAGTTTTTTGACTTTTATACTGTATAACCGAAATTCTGATTTCCCCTTGAAGGAGGATAAATTGTTTGGCTGGCATAAAGACAAAACCGAAGAATTTTCAGATCTGGCTGTTCCCTTGATGGATGCATTATATGGCACCGCCTTGAAATTGTGTCGAGATGAACAGATCGCCCAGGATCTGGTTCAGGATACATATCTCAAAGCATATAAATATTTTCATTCCTTCAAAAGAGGAACAAATTTCAAAGCTTGGATTTTTAAAATACTTACCAGGAATTTTTATGATTCTTATAAAAGCAATAAAAAAAGGAACGCTGTTTTTACTCCACTTGATGAAGGCAGAGCAGCTGATAATTCAGTTCAAATCTCAAGAGGAGAACAAAAACAATTAGCCAGAGATCTGGAAAAAGCTCTGGAACAAGTTCCTCCTGATTTCAGATTGCCTATAATTTTAAGTGATGTTCATGAGTTTTCCTATAAAGAGATTTCCGAAATCATTGATTGCCCGATAGGGACGGTTATGAGTCGTCTGTATAGAGGACGCAAAAGGTTGAAAAACATAATTTTGCGCATGGATTCCGAAGTAATCAATTCCCACCTCCAGGATGGAGCTATTATACCAATGAGGAGTGAATGATGAATTGTCATGAAGCTGAAAAATTGATCACTTTATATTTGGATGGAGAGTTTTCCGATCAGGATAGGATAGACATTGAAGAGCATCTTGCTGTATGTTCCCATTGTAAAAAAGTGATGCAGGAAGAAAAAGAGATAAAAAAAGCATTGCAGAAGATCTCTTTGAAAAGAGCACCAATAGCTCTGCGCAAAAATATTATCAAAGAATTGAATAATAACAAAAAAAAGGTTTTATACTTTAATGCTTTTAAAATTGCCGGGGCTTTGGGGATGTTTGCCCTTGCGGTTTTTGTTACTTCTTTATTTACCAGAGCCAAAGAAACCAAGGTGAAATATCTGGATCGATGCAGTAAACTTGAGACCGAATCTTCCCTTCCCTCCTTTCATAAAAACAAAAAGAACAACAATAATCCTAAAGTACAATTAGCTCGCAAGATGGTCAGTTCAAAACATCCGGACAGAGACAAAATGCTTTTGCACAAAAAGTTCAAGGGTGTTTCCAAAAAATTGGTTACTCCTTCTTTACTTGAAAATCTGGTAGTTGAACACGTGCGATCTTTGAATCAAGATTCAGATGGCAAAGGGGGGATTAAACAAGTTGGTTTCGGTGGCAAACATAAAAGAAATATTTCCATTAAACCACCTCGTATTTATTTTCCAGGAGGCAGGAAGATAGCTTCTGCCGTTAGCAGATTCAATGGGTTTAAGGCATTAAAAAGGATATATAAAGTTGGAGACAAAAGATTAACTTTATTTATTTTTGATGCAAAAATGATGCCCGATCTTTCTTCTTTTAATGATTATAATCATTTTCGTAATACTTCAACTGATTCTTTTTTGATTAAAACCCCAGGTGGTCGCAATGTTGCCTTGTTTGCCTACAAAGGTATCGGGTATTCTCTGGTTTCCAGTCTTAATAAGAAAACCGTGGTCAAGTTGGTGGATAATATAATCAGAAACCATTGATTGTATTCTTGATTTCATAATTTCCCATAATTACCAAATTTTTTCATAATTTCCCATCTTCTCAGTTTATAACCCCCATTCTTAAAAATTTTGTTTTGAAACTTGACTTATCGTCAACCATGTTTAGTTTAATTTCAGAAAATAAATACTCTAATTAATGTTGGGTATTATACTGATAATTAAGAAGATTTATAAATTTATCAGATTTTGCGGGAAGTTGAATCTGATTACTGAATAACAAAAATAAGTTCCAATTGGAACAATATGGAGGATTTTTTATGGGAAAAATTATTGGCATAGACTTGGGTACTACAAATTCCTGTGTTTCAGTAATGGAAGGTAAAGAACCAAAAGTAATTCCAAATGAAGAAGGGAACAGAACTACCCCTTCAGTAGTTTCTATCGACAGCAAAGGTGAAAAACTGGTGGGACAGATAGCCAAAAATCAGGCAATAACCAATCCTGAAAATACAGTTTTTTCAATCAAACGTTTTATGGGTCTCAGATATGATGAGGCTCAAGATGAAATAAAGAAGATAACCTACAAGGTTGTGAAGACTTCCAACAACGGGCTCAGGATTAAATTACACGACAAGGAATATGCAGCCCCCGAGATCAGTGCCAGAATTTTGATGAAACTCAAAAAATCAGCCGAAGAATATCTGGGAGAAGAAGTTAAGGAAGCTGTTATTACCGTTCCGGCTTATTTCAATGATTCTCAGAGACAGGCAACCAAAGATGCAGGTCAGATCGCAGGTCTTGAGGTAAAGAGAATAGTCAATGAGCCTACAGCGGCAGCTTTAGCCTACGGGCTTGATAAAAAAGACGAACAAATAGTTGCTGTTTTCGACTTTGGTGGCGGTACTTTTGATATTTCCATTCTCGAAATTGGCGAAAATGTGGTTGAAGTTATTTCCACCAATGGTGATACCCATCTTGGTGGTGACGATATAGATCGCAAGATCATCGATTATCTTCTGGCAGAATTCAAAAAAGAAAAAGGTATTGATGTTTCTGAAGACAAGATGGTTCTTCAGCGTCTGAAAGATGAAGCTGAAAAAGCCAAAAAAGAACTTTCAGTTAGAGAAGAAACAGAAATAAATCTTCCCTTCTTTACTCAGGGACCGTCGGGACCAGTTCATTTCAAAAAGAAACTCAGCAGAGCCAAATTGGAAAATCTGATCTCGGATCTGGTGAACAGGACAATCGCACCTTGTAAAACAGCCTTGAAAGATGCCAAGAAAAAAATATCAGATATCAGCCAGGTCATTCTGGTTGGCGGCTCAACCAGAATCCCTCTGGTTCAGAAAAAAGTTAAAGAATTTTTCGGCAAAGATCCCAGCAAGGGAGTAAATCCCGACGAGGTTGTGGCCAAAGGCGCAGCAGTCCAAGCCGGAGTTCTTTCAGGTGACGTCAAGGATATTTTGCTTCTGGATGTAACTCCGCTGAGTCTTGGAATTGAAACTCTCGGTGGTGTTATGACCACTTTAATTGAGAAAAATACTACAATTCCCGCCAAGAAAAGTCAGATTTTCAGTACCGCAGCTGACAACCAACCTTCGGTTGAAGTACATGTTCTTCAGGGTGAAAGACCAAAAGCCAAAGACAATCGTACTCTCGGAAAATTTCATCTGGATGGAATTCCACCAGCACCCAGAGGTGTCCCTCAGATCGAAGTTATTTTCGACATTGATGCTAATGGAATTTTGAATGTATCAGCTGTAGATAAAGCCACTAATCGCAAACAACATATTACCATTACAGCTTCTTCCGGACTTGATGAGGATGAAATTGAGAAGATGGTTGAAGAAGCTGAAATGCATAAAGATGAAGATGAAAGATTGCGAGAATTGATTTCCGCCAGAAATGGTCTGGAAAACCTGATCTATTCACTTGAAAAATTAATCAAAGAAAATAGTGAAAAACTTCCTGAAGATCAGAAAAAAGCTGTTGAAGAAGAACTGGAAAAAGCACGCACTACCTTAAAAGAAGACCGTGATGATCTGGAAAAACTCAAGGCGGCTCAGGAAAGCCTGAATGAAAAAGCTCAGGAAATGTCCAAAGTAATGTATCAAGCAGCCGGAGGAGCACCGGGAGCCGGAGGAGCACCGGGAGCCGGAGGAGCACCGGGAGCCGGAGGAGCACCGGGAGCCGGAGGAGCACCGGGAGCCGGAGGAGCACCGGGAGCCGGAGCCGGTCAATCAGGTTCTTCTGACGATGATGAAGTGATTGATGCTGAATTCGAAGAGGAATGAGTTTTTATTAGTTCCTGAATTCAATTAATCGCCTTCTGCCAATCCGACCAATTTTTTTCAAAAAAACATAAATAAACCAAAAATTCGGGGATCTGAAATAATAACTAGAAATTTATCAACTTACAGTTATACTAATGCAAAGTTAACGTTATTATCATTTATTTTCTGAAATCTTGATTTGCAGGTTTTTTTATAATCTCAATAAGATCGCAATTTCAGAAAGTTGTAAATTGCTCAGGAGTGTGCAAAATGCGTAAAATAATTCTTCTATCTATTGGAATATTATTTCTGTTTACCTTTTTGACAGCATGTGATGACAGTGGTGGAGAAGGCTGGAATAGCAACAATTCCAACAATTCCAACAATGCCACCAATAATCACACCAACGATCTTTGTACCGAAGTTACCAATGAAGATTGCAAACCTTTGGAAGACGATGATAACGACGGTATTTCCAATGGACACGAGGGCTGCCAATGTGATCTGGATACTGATGGCGATGGAATCCCTAATTATCTTGATACAGATTCCGATGGCGATGGTATACCCGACAAATATGAAGAAGGCGCCGGCGTCAGGGATATCAACGACGAGCCCTTGGACACCGATGGTGACGGAACGCCCAATTTCATGGACAGAGATTCCGACAACGATGGTGTTTATGATGGAGATGAAGACAGAAATGGTGACGGGCTTCTGGGTACATGTCAGGATAATCCCATTTCCTGCAGTGGCAGTTGTGAAGATGCCGAATCCGTTTGTCATGAAGTTCTTCATATCTGTATCAATGCTGAATGTTTGGACGGAGAAACCGATCCCCGCCTCAAAGATACCGATGGCGATGGAGTCAATGACGGCAATGAATCAACTTTCATCTGCAATCAACCCACCGAAGACAATCCCGGCAGGAAACTGGTTCAATACAAAGACCATGCCATGGGACTGTTCAGAATAGCCATGGAAATGGAAGCCAACTATTATCCCATGGATCCCCAAAATCCCACTTCAGCAGAAGGTGCAGCAGGATTTGATATAACAGAATCAGAAGAAGCTTTTGCCGGTTTTGTTATTTCCCGTGAACCCGGCGATAATCAACTCTATACTGAAACATCACAATTAATTTCTTCCCTGTCCAGTCTCGGTCAGGTAGTTACCCTTTCCAACGGTTCTTCCAATCTCAGTCATTCTGAGAAACAGCAGATTGTCAATGTCATTATCAAGATCGATCTGGCCAGTGGAACTAATCCCGGAATTCTGAGAAATAAAGTTATTGCAACCTTCCTCAACCGGGATCTCAGTGAATTTTCAAATCCCATCAACAGTCCTTTTGGTAATGATTCTACTGAACATATAATTTCTTTCATGGTTCAAAAAACCTCGAACAACCAGAGTGTGATCATGGGGGGTGTAGCCACTTTCTCCGACTGGCAGACCAGAGAAAAGGTTGCTTTCCATGTTGCCGATGCCGCCGGCGGTGCTTGTCTTGCAGGTATGGGAGATACCGCAGAAAATGAATGTGAACAGTATATGGCCGAAGAACCAACAGCCGATATTGTCTGGGTTGTCGATGATTCCGGTTCCATGGACGACGATCAGACCAAGCTGGCCAATGCCTCTCAGACCTTTCTGACAGTTGCTGCCAACCACGGTCTCAACTGGAGGATGTGTGTAGTCGATATGACCGAAGACAACGACGGTTCTTGTTGTACTGGAACCGGCCAATCTGGAGATCGCTGGCTTACCAAAGGTAATTCCGGCGATGAACAATTATTCAGAGAATGTGTACAAGATCCATCCGGTGCTCAAGGAGCAGACGGTGGTGCCGAATTCGGCCTCACCCAAATGCAGGTTGCGGTGGAGCGTCATCTTCCTCCCCAGCAGGATTCCGATGAAAAATTTCGTCCCAATGCCGCTCGTATAGTATTCTTCCTTACAGACGAAGTTGCCAATGAAGTGGATCAGCATGATTTATGTCCAAATGTGCCCGGAGCTGATGACTGCCACTTTTTTTCCGGCTGTATGGTTGACGACATGATGGGTTGCATGGACGTAATGCAGGATGTAGCCCTTCAGATTGAGTGCCAAGGTTATCCTGATATGTGGAATTATCCCCAGTGTGAAGATGTTTATTATTGCATGGGTGATCTCAGTGATGAAGCTTGGGATCCGGTGTTGTGTGATCATCTGGTTCAACCTTATTACCAATATGCCGAAACCAACGATCTCATCGCCTACGGTCTGGCTATTTTATCTTCTGATGATCCCGATGAATGCACCGATGAAGAAGGGTCTGGTACTACAGCTCCCCATGGTTACCAGGAAGTTATTGCCCATACCGGTGGCATTCTGGCTTCTTTATGTCAGCAAGATCTTACAACTACCATGGAACTCATTATCGAAGATATGGCAGGAGCAGCTTCCCCCATCTTTCTTGAACATACACCCATTCCAGTTTCTCTGGCTATGTCTATTGAAAGAAAAGATCCTCAGGATCCCGACAACTCAACCTTTGAGGTAATTGAACGTTCCAAAACCAACGGTTTTAACTATAAAGCCTCTTCCAACCGTATTATCCTTACAGGACAACCCATGGATTATCCTCCCTACGAAGTAGTTGTTTCCTATACCAGATGGGTTACAACCATTGTTCCTCCTGATAAATAAACTCGGATTCTGCCGAATTATTTTTTCTCACCTGATTTTTCATCAATAAAACAGATCTTGCAGGGGTTTTGCATATCCCAGAATATTTGCTGATTTAAAAATTATAATTTCAAACAGACGGGGTTAGTTTGGACGCATTTCAATCCAGCTTCTTCCCAAGCCTATAACCCCTATTCTGGAACTAATGACGGGTAGTTTTTACGGGAGGTGCTTTTTCGGGGTTGAATACTTGAACAGTGATTGAAATAAAGGACCAGAGAAATAAACTGAAAAGAATAAGGCCGACAATTATTTTTACCAGTTTTTGGCTGGTATGGAACTCATTGGTTGAAGTTTTGTGTGGATCTTCGTTGAGGGAATCACTGGAATTTTGCTTGGAGTTTTCGGCATTATTACTACTGCTCATATACATTAATAATACAAGTCAGTTTCAAAATCTCCAGAAAAAAATAAAAAAAAAGTCTATTTTCGAAAAAAAAATTCGAAAATAAGAATATGTCACCATTAGTTTTATCGTTTTCTGTAATTTTGTTGCTCAATACTCTTTTTCCTCTGGGATGGGTATATATTTTTGTCGGATTTGCATGTTTTGGAGGACACTTTCTCTTTTCACGGCCTTATCTGAAACTTATGTTTTATAGTGCAACTTTGATCTTTCTTGGATTTGGAGTTTGTAATAGTTTTAATTCCCGTTACAAGCAATTTTTTAAGGTAGATAACAGGGTTAAAATTCTAAAAAACAGACCCGGAGGGAAAGGACAAAATTGGCACCAGGGAATTTCCACATCGGGTAAACAGATATATTTTAAAAGCTCCAAATTGTGGAAAAAAGGAAGTTATCTGCTTGTCACTTCAGAACCAAAACCTGTTCAACTCCCTTTGGTTGCAGAGGTAGAAGAGAATGTTTTTTCAAAAGAGGTGACTCTGATTGAGGGAATGACTACCGGAGGAACCGTCAAAAGATCAGAAAAAAAAATATTCAACAATTCCGGATTATCTCATCTGCTGGCTATCTCTGGATTGCACATGTCAGTGGTGATTTTACTTTCATTTCTGACAGCTGCGGCTATTCACATAATTTTACCCCAGAAATATTATTTTAATAAGGAGAGATTGGAAATAGTGCTGGCGCTGCTGGCGATCTGGTTTTACTGGAAAATTAACAGCAGTGCCATATCTGTAAGCCGAGCCGCTTTGATGGCAACCATCTATCTTTTATGTTCACGCTGGCAGGGACGGGGAAATATCTACAACGTAGCCGGAATAGCTTTCAGCGCCTTTTTGCTTGTTGATCCTCTGGTTATTTATGAACTTTCCTTTCAATTGTCTTTTGCCGCTTTGGGGGGGATTTTACTCCTGGGCAAAGTGGGAAAAAGCAATTTATCCAGATATATTCTGATTACTCTGGGTGCTTCAGGAGCAACAGCACCACTTATTTTCCATTATTTCGGTCAAGTCAATCCGTTTTCTTTGCTTCTGAATATTGTAATAGTTCCAATTTTCAGTTTTTTTATCATTCCAGCAGGGATAGTTGTAAATGTAGCCGGTGGTTTGAATCAAGCTTGGCGTCAAGCAGGATTCGAGCTTTTAAAATTCCCGTTGCAAATGATTCTAACCCTGTTGGTAAAAATAAATAAACTAGTTCCCACCTGGAGTCCCCGGGATAGTTTCATGATTTACTGGGTTTTCTGGATTGTTTTGCTGGTATTGGCTCTGGGCAGATCAAGAAGAATCAAAATTTTATTGGTGTTGTTATGTCTGGTGCTGGTAAGTTTTTTCGGCAGTAGTGAAAACAAAACGGAGGGAATGGATTTATACTTTATTTCAGCCAAAAAAGGAGAAAGCACCCTGGCAACATTTGAAACACCTTCAGGTCAGAAAAATATTCTGATAGATGCGGGAGCTTTTAAGGTTTTTACTTTATTGAAAAATTTAAAGATAGACACTGTCCACGCTTTATATCTGACCCATTTTCATCGAGATCACCTTCAGTATCTTAAAAAGATCTGCAACAATTTTAAAGTTGATAAAATCTACCATAATACTTCTCCCCTTCAGGTTCAGTTGAAAGAAATCTGTCCCCGGGTGAAAACGGGTCTTGCTCAACGAAAATTGGTTTTCGGTGAGGTCAAGTTGCAGATTTTACAAGGAAGACAAGCTGTTCCAATCTTTTCTGAAAACAATAAGTCGTTGGTGCTTTTACTCAAATATAAAAAGTTTTGCGTTTTATTTCCGGGAGATTTGGAAAAAGAAGGTGAAAATCTCCTGCTGGAAAAAGTATATTTCAACAATGATATTAAAAAGATCTGCAAAGAGAGGTATTTGAAAGTTGCTCATCATGGAAGCAACAATTCAACCTCAGAAAAATTTATCAACTGGTTTGGTCCTCAGTCGGTTTATATTTTAGGGGGAAAGGCTGCTGATATTCTCAAAGAGCGTTTTGCCAGACATAAAATAGAAACTTTAGGGGGAAAGCCGGGAATTTATCATTTGCATAAAGATTTTAATTCTAACCTGGAAGGAGAAAATAAATGAAAACAATAACCAAAATAATTTTTCTGATAATTACAAGTTGTATTATGCAGTCTCGGGTTGAAGCTGTGGATAACCCTGGAGCAACAAAAAATCACAGGGCCGTTTTGCTACTGTTCACTCCGGGTCTTGATGCAAAAAATATCTCCGGTTTCTCTCCCTTTTTAACCAGGAGAAAGTTTAAAAGTTTTTCCAAATTTCCTCTGATAAATTTCCTGGAAATTTTATTGGGCGCCAAAAGTAAAAACCAGTTAAATTCCCGTTTTTTCAAAGGAGGAAAAAAAGTCTCTCTGCAAAGAGCACAATTGCAAAAGTTATCCTGGCTGGATCTGGCAAAGGATTTCCTGGTTTTTGCTCCATATTCCAAATTATTGAAGTCAACTGAGGTAAAAAAAAGAACTATTTCTCCGGGCAGGATTTCAGTATTAGTCAGAGAAAGGAAACTTGTCTTGGGTAGAAAATTTATATTTTTTGTAAAACCTCGAGGAAACAGACCGGGAGCAAAATGGACAGCGATTGTACGGAAGGAAAAAAATAAATTACTTTTGGAACTGCCTCGGGATATCTCTGTATTCGGAAACCCCCAAAACATCATTGAGTTGAAAAAGGGAAAGGGAATGCTTTTGCAATTAAATAAAGGAAACAGGATATTCAATCTGTATTTTCATGTGAGAGATTTTTCGGAAAACACGATAATCATTTACCAGAAGGGACCTCAGAAAGGTATTTATACGGGGAAACCGGATTATACCGGTTTAAAAAATGAATATATCGGCTCTTCTATTTTTGGGGGAGAATTTTTATCTTCTTTGGAGGTGATTTTTAGAAATATTATGGTGGAGAGGCGAAGTTACAATCTTCTCTTTTTGGATTTCGCGGCTGAACTTGAAAAATATCTGATGAGATACGATCAAAAAGATATTGTCGAAAAATGGAAGAACATTGCCGGGAAAAAGCTGGGACAATTTTTGAAAAAATGGAAGGTTAAAAACCCCCGGGGCCAAATCCACTGGATAGGGATGTCAGGGTTGCTATTAGTTGAAAAGAGGCTCGATCTGGGGCAATTGCTGGAAAGTGACAAGTTTCTGCTGCTGGAAAATGGCAGTGAAGCTCTTTTGTATCCTTGGGGTTTTAGGGGAAATATTTGGGAATTTTATCATTATATTTCAAAAAAACTTGGCAGATACAAAAAGTTGAAAAAATACTGGCAACTGATTCCCGGCAGAGAGTTTATCAAAGTAAAGTTGAAGGCTGAATATCGGGCAGGATCCTGCAGACGGGGAAGTATTGTCTGTGATGATTATTCCGGGGGAAATTGGGGATATCCCCGGGTTGGTATTATGTATTATACCAATGATAATAATTTGCCCGGGGAATTGAGAAGCCCGGCAGAACTGGGAGAGCACTTTTTTTATGGTTTAAAGGAGATGGAAAAGAAATAATTACCTGGATCATATTTTAAGTTCGGGATGATTATTTTTCTTTTTGAAACCGGAACAAACAGGTTCTATCTTGGTTCAGCTAGAAAATACGCCGAAATCGTGGTAATAATGAAGTTGGAAATAAGTTATTCTCCATAATTTTCCACTTATAAAGGACAAAATTAATGTCTGCATCAGAACCCCGAATAATTAAGCGTTATGCCAACCGAAAGCTCTATGATACTGTCGATAGTCAATATATTACCTTAAAGACCATATCTGAATTAATAAAGAAAAACAATATGGTACGCATTATCGATAATGATTCTGGAGAAGATCTCACCCGTGATTTTTTGTTGCAAATCATCAGAAAACAGGAAAAAAAGTGGAAACTTTTTCCTTTGCAGTCTCTGGTTCAGATGATTAAAATGGGGCGTACTTCCTCTAACGATTTTCTTCATAATTTAAAAAGTGATATGGATCTGAGAATGGGGGACATACCAAAAATCAGTGATCTCAAAGAAGCCATAGAAAATTACCAAAGAAGATTTGAAGAGTGGCAGAAAAATATTGAAAATCAGCTTCATACAATTCTGGAAGCTCCCAGTACTTTGTTGTCAAAAGAAATAGATTTCATGAAAAAGAGATTGATTTCTCTTGAAGACAAGGTACAGGAATTAAAAAATAAAATAGAAAAGAACAACTAGCAGTAAATCTGAAGTGGAATATTTTCAAAACCAACAGATAAATTACAAGTTGAACTTTTAAAAAACTCGTTTTTAATTTAAAATATTTATTCCAGTAATTTTTCAGTGGAATAAGACTGCTAAGTTTTTAGTTATCAGGTGTAATCTTTATGGAAGGAAAATTTTCCCAATATCCCATAGAAATGGCTTGCTGTAAAAAGCAGATTAACGATATTGAAAATCCAGATCGTAATCACCCCATCCATGATAATTCTGTTATTTTTACCTATTTAAAATCCAGATTTTACGTTGCAGTGGTTTTTGACGGAGTTTCCGAGTCCCGAAAAAAAGGCAAAAATACCGTCGCAATCAGTCGAGAATTGCAGTGGGATCTCGAAAAATTCTGTCGTCAGCAAAAAGTCGAAGATATTCATAAAATCGCCAAGTGGTTTCAAACAGCCCTGAATGATGAAAAATACAAGGATAAAGGGGCTACCACGGTGAGTTTCATTCGCTACGACGATCTCGAGCAGAAAATTGAAGGATTTACTGTCGGTGACAGTCCTGCTTTGGTGGTTCGTTCAATTGCAAATGAAAACGGGGAAACAACAGAAGGGCAAATTCTTTCAGCTTTGCACACGGTAGCCAATGATCCGGGAGTTATTACCAGACAATTGAGATTTGGCAATACTCCGGAACTTACTCTTTTTCAGATGGAGATGCCGGAATTTGATTTTCTTTATCTCGTTGCCATGAGTGATGGCTACGGCAAAATGAGTGATTCAGATACTCTTAAATATATGGATGATGATTTACAGGATCGCAAGGTTTCAATTTTTTATCCTTTTTTTGCCAAGGTTCACCTGCCTAAGATTATCAGCAGTAAATTTCCCGAAATCAGAGTAGATAACAATGGATTGAGTCCATATCTTTCCACAATTGAAAACCCTGAAATAGGAGATTACATCAACAAAATCTACGATGAGCTCGATAAAGATGAGCGCCAGGATTTGGCCATAGTCGATCTTGATACCATGGCTCTTTACGATTTCTATCGCGATCCCGAAAGCTTTGCTCGTAAAAGAAATCTTACTGTAGAAGAAATTCTGGAAAAATCCCATCCCAGTTTGGGGTGGATGCTTTCTTCACCTTATAATGAAAGCAAGGATGAAAGCGGACTTGACGAATATCTCAGAGAATATGTCAAGGCCGAAATTTTTGCAATCAGCATGATTGACGAGCTCAACATTCTGCAAGATGATAATAACTGGAATCTGCAGAAAAGCCTCAATAGTTTTTTCTCCAATCTCGATCCAATCGGAGACGATTTTGCTGTAGCCATAACCACAATTGCCAAACCTGCAGAAAAGTTGGAACAATCATGAGTATAACTACAAAAACAGGAGATAAAGGTACAACGGGATTCATCGGCAAAAGCAGGCTTTCCAAGAATTCTGCCAGAACTGAAGTTTTGGGAACCCTGGATGAACTTTCTTCCCATCTGGGAGTTGTTTATGCTCAGATGGGTGTAGTTGATGAAGATCGCCAACTTGTACTAGAAATTCAGCATAATCTGGCCCGGATTTCAGCGGAAATAGCAGCGGACAATTTGGAGGTTCTTGATATTATGCTGATAGGTCCCGGTGATGCAGCTAAAGTAGAAAGATTATCTCGGAAGTTGGAAAAATCCATAGAACCCCTTGAACGTTTGGTAATAGTTGGTGGAGGCAATAATATTTCTGCAGGTTTTGATTTGGCCAGAGCAGTATGTCGCAGAAGTGAAAGAAGATTGATAAGTTATTTTGAAATCGAACAAACTCTTGACCAGGAAGGTTCAACATCAATCATGAAATATATAAACCGTCTTTCAGATCTGCTTTTTTTACTGGCCAGAAAAAAAGAATCCAGGCGGATTTACTTCAACGACAAATAATCGTTTCAACTTGAACCCCACGTGTTTTCATCCTGAATTCTTTGTGTTTAGCATTAAAACTTGATTTTCAATTCAGAATTACAGGATTTGATTCAGAAATGAGAATATTTGTTCTCATAATTTTATTTTTCAGGAGATAGTCCTCAATGCAAACAAAGTACAGATATTTTATTCCCACATCAATCACACTTTCTAGTTTGATATTAGCTTTGCTCAGTGTCATGTATGCAATGAAGGGACAATTGATTACAGCTTTCTGGCTTTCTTTTTTATGTACTTTGTTTGATCGTTTTGATGGAATTGTAGCTCGCAAATTGAACGCCACCGGCAATTTCGGTATGGAGCTCGATTCTCTGGTAGATCTGATGGCCTTTGGAGCAACACCGGCAATTTTACTCTATCAAGTTACTTCTACCTATAGCCCTCATTTTGTTGGAAAATTAAAGTTTTTACCCATGATCGTTGCCAGTTTCTGGGTGATTGCTTCAGCCCTCAGATTGGCAAAATTCAATGTTGTAGCCCAAGCCAAAAAATTCAACAGTATTTTTCAGGGGATTCCCATGCCCATAGCTGCCGGGTTTATTCTTGCTCCTATGCTGGTTCTGGCCAAATACAACACCGCCTTCAACTACAATGTTACCGGTTTTGATCTTAGAATTATGGGGACATTGAACGGCATCCACTGGGTTTATACTCTTCTTCTGGGTTGGGGAGCTCTCATCGGATATGGCATGATCTCCCATCTCAGAGTTCCCAAATTGTCAAAACCGCCACAGGATTGGAGAAAAACTTATATGTTTGTAAATGCTCTTTTGGTATACAGTTGCATTGTTTTCCGGGTTTTTCCCGAATTTCTCCTCTTTGTTGCTTTTCAATTTCTTTTTATTTCATTATATTTTCATTTTTTCACCGAAGCCAGACAGCAGGAGAAGTATATACATCTGCTCGATGTATTATCCTGGAAGCTCGATGAAGAAGAATGAAAACTTTATTTGATTAATCAGTTAAAATTTTTTATATTTACACTTGCAGTTCATATTTGGGGTTAAATTGTTAATGGTTGTAAAGCCGAGATTATTATTAGCTCAGTTTTACGAAAGGATTGGTGAACATGGAATTAAATATTAGATTAAGTGGTGCTGCTGGACAAGGTATTCAGACCGCAAATGACATTCTCGGCAAATTGGCAATTCGCAGCGGATATTTTTGTTATTCTTTCAATGATGCAGAATCAAGAATCAGGGGAGGGATAAATTTCAACCATCTGTGTGTGTCTACTTTGCCGGTATCAGCCCCTCGGGAGAGAGTTGACATTTTGATAGCACTTTCTTCTCCGGGGTTGGAAAGTAATCTGGAAAATATGGTTGATAATGGAGTTTTAATCAGCGGAGTCAAAACTGAAACTGCCGAAAAATCAACTTTCGATCTTGGCAGTTTGGATATTTCAAACAAAAAAGTATATGGTACAGCTGCTGTAGCTGTTGTTGCATCAATTTTGAAAATAAAACTGGAGAATTTGGAAGAAATTTTGCAAGAGCAGTTTGGAAGCAAAGAAAAAATCATCAATCTCAATCTGGATGCTGCCCGGCAAGCCTATTCCCGGGGGCAAGACTGGACTAAGGGAAAAGCCTTGAGTTTGAATTCACCGGAAGAGCCTATAAATCAAGGCAATTGGCTTTCAGGGGGAGATGCTTTTGCTCTGGGAGCGGCAGCAGGTGGAGTTTCTTTTGTGGCAGCTTATCCCATGTCACCGGCTACATCAATTATGACCAATCTTTCCCGTTGGTCGAAGGAGCTTGAAGTTCATGTGGAACAGGCAGAATCAGAAGTAACAGCCATCAATATGGTTGCCGGGGCTTCCTATGCCGGAGCCAGAGCTCTTGCTTCTACTTCGGGAGGAGGATTTGCCTTGATGACAGAAGGAATTTCTCTGACGGGAATGATTGAGACTCCGTTGGTTGTAGCTATTGCCCAGAGACCAGGTCCCGCAACCGGTTTACCCACCAGGACTGCCCAGGGGGATTTGCGTTTTGCCATCCATGGAGGACATGGTTTTTTCCCCAGAATCGTTCTGGCTCCCAAAAATATAAATGATAATTTCACGATTGTAGCAAAAGCTTTTGATTTAGCAGAGAAATATCAAATACCTGTAATTGTTCTTACCGACCAGTTGTTGCAAGACAGCAAGCAGAGTCTTGAAAATTTCGATCTCGAATCAATTTCGCAAAAACGATATCAGTTAAGCAGGGAAGAATTGGAAAAACTGGATGCCTATCGCCGTTACCGGTTTACTGATGATGGAATTTCTCCTCTGGCTTATCCGGGGGATAGTTTTCATCCGGTAGTGGTTGATTCCGATGAACACGATCAGGATGGACATTTGACAGAATCGGCTGAAATATCAAGGAAAATGGCAGAAAAACGTCATCGAAAACTGAAGACAATTCTACAATCCTGGGAAAAACCCGAAAGTTGGAATTTGAAACCGGGAATACCCCTTGTTCTTACTTGGGGATCAACCTGGGGTGTTGTCAATGAAGTGCAAAAGCGTCTGGAAAAACAAGGAATCGAATTTGCTCATATGAATTTGAGCTGGATGTGGCCATTGCCTGCTGATGTTCTCAGGAAAGAACTGAATCAGGCCAGCAAATCCATTATTGTCGGGCATTCTGTCGGTTCCGAATTTGAATCCCTGATGAGGGAAGTTACTTTGCATGATTTTGATCACGCTGTTAGAAAAATGAATGGAAGACCTTTTGGGGTGGAAGAGGTTGAAGCTGAATTGAAGGAGTTGTTGTAATGGGAAAATATCAAGAAGAAGATTATAAAAGCAAGGTTGAAAATGCCTGGTGTTCCGGTTGTGGAAATTTCGGCATCCTTAATACAGTAAAACAAACCCTGGCGGAGTTGGATATTGGTCCTCATCAGGCTGTTATTTGTACAGGAATCGGACAAGCTCCAAAATTGCCTCATTATATGAAAGTTAATACTTTTAACGGGCTCCATGGCCGAGAGGTTGCATCAGCTCAGGGAATCAAAATGGCCAATCCGGAATTGGAAGTTATTGTTCATGGTGGGGATGGCGGGATTTACGGAGAAGGAGGCAACCATTTTCTCCATGCTATTCGCCGTAATTTGAATATTACAGTAGTAGTTCATGACAACCGAATTTATGGTCTTACCAAAGGTCAGCCTTCCCCCACCAGCGAGGTGGGATTGGTGACGGGAATCAAACCCGAAGGTGTTCAAATATCACCTTTGAAGCCTTTGAAATTAGCTGTTTCACAGGAGTGCTCTTTTGTTGCTCAGGCCTTTTCGGCCAATATTAAGGAAAATGTAGAAATTTTAAAGGCAGCTATTTTGAATGAAGGTTTTTCTCTGGTAAATATGCTTCAACCTTGCATAACCTGGAATAAGGTCAATACATACAAATGGTTCAGAGATAATACTTTCACCGTGGATTCTGAACATGATCCTTATGATTCCCAAGCAGCCCTGGAACTATTACAAGATAAACTGCCCTTGGGGATTATCTACAAAAATAAAAAAGAAGCCTATGATTCCAAAGTTGCTCCGGCCAGAGTTTTTTGCAGTAAAGAAGGTTTCAATAAAATCGCCGGCAGTTTTGAATAAGCAACAAAGACTGGTTTGATTGCACTTAGTGAATTTATTTGTGTTAATTTATTATTCGGTTTTTGAGTTCATAATCTCATAATGACACCAGGCTGGATTTTGTTTTTCTTCATCCCAGACATGAAGAGAGTTTCCCTGGCATAAATCAAATTGTTTGCAGTTGGCACAATCTCCTTTGGCCATCCAGCTCCTGTCCCTAAAAATATCATATCTTTTTTCCCATACATCTACAAAACTATCCCGGTAAACATTGCCCTGAGCCATCCAGGGAGGAAGGTTGGGACAGGCACTGATATTGCCATTAGCCATGATTCCAGCAATATTGATGCCGGCACGACAGAAATAGGGAGTATCTCGCACCTTGTTTTCATAATCCCAGCCCAGAAAACCTTCTTCACTCAGATTTACACACATACCTTCTTTTTTGGCCTTTTTTCTTATTTTGCCAATTGCTGCCACTACTGCGCGAAATTGTTCTTTGCTGATCAATACCTGGGCGTTGTTTTTGGCTCTACCAATGGGAAAAATATTGAAAACGCGCCAGTAACCGGCCCCTGTAGCCTTTACGATATCATAGATTTCAGGCAGTTTGTCATAAGTTTTCGGAGTAACACAGGTGATAGCTTCTACAAGATCAATTTGAACTTCCACAAGATGTTCAAGAGCATTGATCACCCTTTTATAGCTTCCTTTTCGGTTGCGCAACCAATCGTGTTCAGTTTCAGGACCATCAAGGGATACTACAATACTGATAATCCCGGCATCCTTCAGGCGCCAAGCCATTGTTTTGTCGAGTATATATCCATTGGTAACCATACCAAGTTTGAATCCGAGTTTTCGTGCTTCAGCCATTACTTCAAAAAGATCCGGTCTCACCAGAGGTTCTCCCCCGGTCATGACCAGAATAATATTACTCGGATCATAAGCTTCAGCTATTTCTTTTAGTGTTTCATATACAACTTTTGCCGGCAAGCCGGGTTGAGAAGCATCAACAGAACAATCCGAACCGCAATGAAGGCAATTCATGTTGCACAACCTGGTAGTTTCCCAAAAAAGATAGCGCAATTCATGGAGATTATTTTCCAGTTTTTGATATGTTTTCCAGCGTAAATGTTTGGCTTGATTTATAAAATAATGGATAGACCTCATAAATTACCTCTTCCCGGAATAATACCACAATAAACATAAAGATGTATACCAAACCCGACCAAAACCAAACCTGACCAGGTCAAATTTCCACCCTCAAAACCAAACCTCACCCTCAAAACCAAACCTGACCAGGTCAAATTTCCACCCTAAAATATCACCCCAAACCTTCCTGTAATTTTCCATTCCCATTGCAATCCCCAATACCATCTTGAAA
>JAWLEA010000149.1:0-8357 GCA_041686345.1 Polyangia bacterium
CTTATCCCGGAACCGAAATTGAAGATCAGGATATTGCTCTGATGGTTCTTCAGCAGGAGATACCGTCTGAAGTTGCACAGCCTTATGAAATTATATACGATCTACATGGTGATTTTCAGCCGGTAACAGATGAAAGTATGTTGACCATCATAGGCTATGGTGAAAGTATCTGCGGTGAGGATGGAAATGCCGGTGTGAAATTGCGTACAGAAGATTTATTTCTTAGTTATTTAACTTCTAATGGAGATTTTATCACCCAGGGCAGGGGAGCTAATAGTGGTGATTCTGGCGGCCCGGTTTTTTCTCCGGACATGAAGCTATTCGGGATTACTTCCAGAGGTTCCGATGAATGCAGTGGAGAATATGCTGGAGTTACCATTGCCACCTCCATAGCTCATCATATGGGAATTATCAGAGATGTTTTCGAATCAGCCGGATATTGTGCTCCCACCAGTGAGACAGAAGTTTGTGATGATGGAATAGACAATAATTGCGACGGTTTTATTGATGAAGCTTGTCTGGCAGACGGAGATATCTGTGAAGAGGATTGGGAGTGCGAAAATGGTGTTTGTTTTGAACAAGATGGTGTGAAGAAATGTTTGAAAAGCTGTGATCCATATAACTTTATCAACAGTTGCGGCAGCGGCAGTTATTGTCGTATTACTGAATGTGGCACTGCGATTTGTGCCCCGGGAGATGACGGGGATCTTGAATTTTATGAAAAGTGCAACCAGGATGAACAGTGTAAATCTCTCTTCTGTCGCCAAGCGGTAGATGGGGAAAAAAGATGCCTTTATCCCTGTGAAAAAGGCAAAATTCATTGTTTGGAAAAGGAATTTTGTCTTTCAGTTGAAGAGGGTTGTGGTGGATGTCATCCCATTGAAGCAGCCCCGGATCAGGAACGCAGTACCGGAGAATATTGCTCATCAGATTCACAATGTGCAAGTGGGGTTTGTCTCCAATTCAATCATTACGGTTATTGCACTGTTGACTGTAGTGAATCCTCTCCCTGCAGTGAGGGTTTTCATTGTCTGGAAGGTAGTTGTGTAAAAGGAAAACCAGGCTTTTTGGGAAGCCCTTGTATTGGAGATCAGGATTGTGATTCCAGCCTGTTTTGTAAAGACTTTGGCGGTGTAATCGGTCGTTGCACCAGAGAATGTTCTGCCAGTGAAGATTGTCCGGAAGCCGGTTATCTCTGCAAAGAAAATTCAGATGGTTCTTATTGCCTTGATGTTACAGGGGTTGAACTTGGTGATGATTGTAGTACAAGAGGATGTAAAACTGGTTTGTTTTGTAAAAAAGTGGCTGAGGGTGAATCACGTTGTGTTTCCATTTGTCACAGGTATATGGAGCAATGTGCTCCAAATACAGGATGTACTGCATTTGAGCGCGACAATCTCAACTATTGTATTCCCTTTGATATAGTCAGCAGTGGAGGTGGTTCTTCTTCTGGATGTTCCACTAATCCCGGCAGTAAAAATAAGCTTCCCGGTTTGATCAGTTTTTTCTTTTTGCTTTCAATTTTTTACTTGAAGAAAAGAAGAACCTGAAGCAAGGTTTTTAAAGTTATTTTATTTTGCAGGGATAAGTCTCTTTATATTTGGAACAGATTAAGGTATAATTTCAAAATTAAATGCTGCACTTTGACATTATATTTACCAATACCTTATTGACTGATTGTCGAAACAGGTGCTGGTGACAGTTCAGATAATTCAGGGTAATTCCTGCGATTTTCTTACCTTTTCCGATTTGAAAGGAATGTAAAATGTTATTAACACCCAAAGAGCTCGAAGAAATTAAAAAGGGTCTTCTTCTCAGAAAAGAAAAATTGCTCAAGGCTGCAAAAGAGCAGTTGCAAGGGGAAATGGGATTAGACAGAAACGAAATGCCCGACGAGAACGATTTAGCAACCAACGAATATCTGGTCAGTTTTGAACTGAGACTCAGAGGCAGAGAAAAATATTTGCTGCGTAAAATTGATAAAGCTCTAGACCGAATTGAAAATGGCGAATATGGAGTTTGTGAGCATTGTGGTGATGAAATTGGCAAGGGACGCCTCAAAGCCCGCCCTGTAACTACAATGTGCATAGATTGCAAAGAAGAGCAGGAAAAAGAAGAAAAGAATTATTCCGACTAGAATAAGTCGGTTGGCAATAATCAAAATAGATATGCAAAAATCAATTCAATTTTAAAATTATTCGGTTTTAGATTCTTCTGGAAAGGTTATTCTGAGCTTGTATTTTCCGGGTAATACATTATCAGGTATTTTGAAACTCAATTCCTGAGAACGATTTTTCAACAAAATCGGAAAGAATATTTCAGAACTCAACACTTCTTCATTTTTATCAACTAAATTCAACAAACCATGGCTAAGTAGGGGAATTTCTTTGAAGTTAATCTTTATCTTGAGAGAAGTGCCTCTGTGGGGTTGGTAATTGGATGATTCAATTTTCCTGATATATTTTTGAGCCTTCAGATTATTATTTTTATTATCCGGTTTTTGAGGCTTGCTTTTTGGGGAAGGTTCTTGGTTATTTTCTTTGTTTGGAGGTTTATCGGAGGAATTGACAGGGGCGCCACCAAGATCTGCAAGTCTCCAGGCATCCTGCAGATAAACCTCGCAAAAAGCATGATTTTCATTAAACACAAAATTAACCGGAATATTAAATGATTTTACCATTGCAAAGAAAATCTGACTGCGATGGCGGCATACTCCTTTTTTTTGAAGGAGAATGCTTTTATAGAGGGGGATCTTTTTATTTTGTTTCAGGGGCTTGATTGTAAAACTCCTGAAATATTCAACCAGGGTAAGCACAAGTTTTTCTTCAGTTTCAAAATGACCAAAATGTTTTTTTACCAACTTTCTCATCTTCTGAAATTTATTTTTAGTTGGCAGAGAATGGTATTTTATTGTTTTCCCATTTCTTTGGTCAAGAGTATTCAGTTGATAATAAGACTTGGGGACAGCTATGGATATTCTGATATTAAGAGAACGGCGTTTTCTTGAATTTTTGGCAAATTTAAGAAAAAATTCGCCTTTGTAATTGCGTAAAAGTTTGATTTTACTGTGTTCCTCGTTTTTAGAATTGTCAAGATAATTGATTCCCTGAAGTTTCATATTCGGAGAAATGGAGGGAAAAGGAATAATTGCCGGGAAAGTTCCTGTTTGTAATTGACCCCAGAAAAATTTGTAATTCGAGTGTCTTTGTGCAGAATCGACTTTTTCAATATCCAGGGGATAGATTTCACTGGGGATGGAATAAGTGAGAATAGTCCCTGTTTTAAGTTTGAAATATTTATGAACTTGAATTCTTTCATTGGGAGTTATGTCAGGATGGTATTTGACAACAGGGGTGAATGAATTTCGATCCCATTTGTCGGTTTGGGAATCAAGTCTGGTTGTATCCGGCCAACTTAGATTTTTGGATACCTTGTTTTTGTTTTTGCTGTTTGAACTGTATCGGGCCGGAAGCTTTATTTCGATCTTTTCAGATTTGTCTGAAGTATCATTAGGGAAGTTGCGACTCATCTGTTCTGATTCGATGGTGGCAGAATTTTCCTTGAGATCTTCTGGATAGGGTTCATGAATAACCTGATTGAGAATAAATAAAATCAGGATTTTATATAAAGCATTCGCCATATTTTTTTATGATCCTCAGTTACGTATTTTTCTCTTCTGGTTTGAGCTCCATATGGATTTTCATCCATAAAGCTCCACTCGCCGAGTTGATTGGTAAAAATTTGCCAACCTTCTGATTCCAGTAAAAACATGGATTCCAGTGCCAACTCGAATACATCTGTCTGAATAAAAAATTCTCCTCCGGGCTTAAGAGCCTTAGTGATTTGCTGCAGTAACTTTGAAGTAAAAACCCTGCGTTTTTTATGAGAAGTTTTAAACCACGGATCTGGAAAATTAAGAAAAAAACGATCAACACTTTCAGGAGGGAAAAGATTTTTGAAATGGATGTTTATGTTGCAAAAAATTCCTCTTACATATCGAGAAATATTTAATTTATCAGCTTTCTTGTTAATGCGTTTTACCAGAGGTTCTCTAATTTCAAGTCCAATTTTAAGATGATCGGGTTCTACCTGATGGCGATTAAAAAGAAAATCTCCTTCTGCACAGCCTAATTCAACTTCGGTTATTTTGCAGTTGAAATTGATGGGATCAGGTTTGAAAATAAGATTATTGATCGTAAGAGGATTTACATGTTGGCGAATTCTGGTCATTATAAATTACATAAGGGTGGACAGACCCATCTGCAGCAGATCTGAAGAGCAGTAGTGAGACTGTCTGAAAGGAGAACACTTCAGCCGTGTAGACAGATATTAAGCTCTCAAAGTGTTTTTTCAGTTTTTGATAGCGTGTTTTTCAAGGAAGAAAGTTCACCTTGCAATTTGGAAATTTGTTTTTCAAGTTTTTCATATTTGAGGTTGCTGGCCTCAAAATGATTTTGAAGTTTTTCAAGTTTATTCAGAATAGCCTTTTCCAGTTCATTCATAAGTAAAATTCTGCCTGTAATTTGAAGACAAGTCAAGTATTTGTCCTGAATTCTTGCTCCCTGAAAAAAATTAAAAAAGATTTTAGGCTGCCAGGAGGTTTTTAATTTCCTTGAAAGCTTTTTTGATGTTTGGATCGGTCTTGATGAGTTTTTCAATTTTCTGGACAGAATTGAGGACGGTAGAATGAGCTCTGTTACCGAATTTTTTACCAATTGCGGGATAAGTAGCTTTGGTTTCTTGACGAGCTATGTAAATAGCAATTTGACGGGGAAGAGTGAATTTTTTTAATCTTCTTTTTCCAGTAATTTCTTCTTTGGATATATTAAAATAGGTGCAGACTGTTTTGATTATTTTATTGATAGTAAGAGGTCTGGTCATTTTGAGACAGAGGTTTTGAGCTTCTTGTTTGACCAGTTTTTTGGTAATTGTCTGTTTTTGTATTTCGGTCTGGGCTTTAAGTCTGGTGACAATACCCTCAATATCACGAATATTGGTAATATCTAATTCTGCAAAATATTTAATGATATCGTCCCGGGGGTATTTTTCCGCTTCCAGATTCAGTTTTTTGCGAATAATTTTTGCCTTGAGAGAAGTGCCGGGTGGACTGATTTCAATAAGCAGTCCCCAAGTGAAGCGGGAAACAAGTGCATCTTCCAAACCTTTTATATTGCGAGGATTCCTGTCAGAACCAAGGATAATTTGAGCCCCGGATTCAAACAGAGAATTGAAAATATGGAAGAAGGTTTCCTGGGTTTTGACTTTGCCTTCAAAAAATTGCAGGTCATCAATTATTAGTAAATCAAGACCGCTGAACAGGGAATAAAAATCGTCATAGGAATTGGAGCGGGTGGTTTTGTAATAAAGGGAGAAAAATTGATTACCCTGCAGATATCGTGCTTTGAGGTTTCGTTTGTGATACTCTCGGATGATTGATTTAAGCAAGTGAGTTTTTCCAACTCCGGTTTGTCCATAAAGATAAAGTGGATTCCACTTGCCTGGATTTTTGATTACTTGCAAGGCTACTTCATAGGCAAATTTGTTTTCGTCACCAACGATGAAATCGTTAAAACGAAAATCCTGAGGTAGATTTTTGCGGATTATTTTGCCAGCTGAGGCTTTGGGTCGTGGATGGGAAATCCTTTGTTCGTTTTCGGGGGGAACAGAATTTTCTGGTGAAGAAATTTCTGGTGAGATTTCAACTTCTTTTATTATGATGGAGATTTGTTTCCCGGTAATTTTGCTGAAAAGATTTTCGACCAGTTTTTTGTAACGATCTTCAAAAAAAGTTGAAGTATAGGAGTTGGGACTGATGAGAACTAGCTTTTCACCCTCAAGTTTCAGAGGTTTCAGAGGTTGAATCCACAGACCGTAATTAATGGGGGAAATTTCTTTTTCAAGAGGTTTTCTTATCTTTTTCCAGATTTGTTGTATGCTCATTTATGGATTGTTGAACTTTATATTGTGAATCCTGTTGTGAAGAATTGAACTTGGCAAAAGCAGGATTGGTTTTTTAAATTTATTGTCAGATAACTTTTCGCTATTTGGTAATTATAGATCAACCTGCACTTAAGATCAGCCATTTTAAAAAAGTTGAAGTTTGAAAAAGGTTTCAAATGAAAATTAGAAACAGAAAAATTACCAATAAAAACAGTAAAAAAAATTAGTTAGAAAAATATTTTCAAAATATCAAGAAGGGGTTTATACTTTCATAAAATTTGATCATTTTTGTATTATTTTTGTCCGAAAGCAGGTCTTATGTTTTTCAGGAATTTACTGATTCTTGTTTTTGTAAATCTTTTCTTGAACTTCACCCCTTTTATATCTGTTACTGGTTTTTTTGGGACTCTCAAAAATGCTCAAGCAGTTGATAATAAACGTATAAGTAGGGTTATGCCTCTTGCTTCCAAACGGAAATGCCGCCAAGGATATAAACGCCATAAAAGTGGCAGATGTGTTAAAATCAAGTGCCCTAAAAATCAGGCAAGAGCTAAAAATGGTCATTGTTATTGCAAACTTGGCTATAAGTGGGGCAACAAAAAAAGAACCTATTGTGTGCGTCGCAAATGTCTCAAATATCAGATCAGGGGATCTGATCAACGGTGTGTATGTTCTAAAAAGGCAAGATTATCAAAGAATAAGAAGTATTGTGTTCTCAAAAAGTGTCCCCGGGGCAAAAAGCGAGATCCCAAAACAGAAAAATGTGTTTATCCTCCCTGTCCCAAAAAAAAGATCAGACCTGAGGGCAAGTCGTATTGTGTTTATCTCAAATGTCCTCCGGGAACTGTCAGAGACAAGAAAACCAAAAAATGTACTCCCCGCAATTGCGGTTCGAAAAAACGTCTGGCTGCCAACAAGAAGTATTGTGTTCTCAAAAAGTGTCCCCGGGGCAAAAAGCGCAACTCCCAAACAGACAAATGCGAATATCCCCCTTGTCCAGAGGACAAAATTCGCCCTGAGGGTAAAGCTTATTGTGTTCCACGGAAATGTGCCTGGGGGATGAAAAGAGCCAAGTCAGGCAAATGTATCTGCAAACCCGGATATAAAAAGAGCAAGAAGGTTCCTTATTGTATTCCACGTAAATGTGGGAAAAAAACCTATAGAGCTTCAGACCTGAAATGTTACAGTTGTCCTCCGGGCAAATATCGTCCTTATGCCAGATTAACCCGTTGTGTTCCCAAAAAATGTCCCGAAGGAGCTGAGCGTAACAAAAAGGACTGGACCTGCAAATGCCCCGGTAAAACAAGGCTCAGCAGTGATGGGAAGAGATGTGTTCCCTCCGGTTGTCCCGCTGGTCATGTTCGTAACAAAAAGGAATTGTGTGTCTGTCGCCGGGGTTATCGCAAGGCCAAAGGTAAAGATTATTGTGTTCGCAAAGATTGCGGGAAAACTCATTTTCGAGGCAAAGATCAGCGTTGTCAAAAGTGCCCCCGGGGTAAATACAGACCCGAGGGTAACAGCAAGTGTTTTTGGAAACCCTGTCCCAAAGGTAAAAGAAGAGGGCAGGACGGGAAATGTCACGGCAGAGCAAGGTGCACCGATCGGGAGAAATTATCCAGCGACGGAACTTATTGTGTCAAAAAAATCTGTCCTTCGGGAACCAAACGGGATGCTGTTACCGAACGCTGTGTGTTTGTGAATAAAGATGGCAAAAGATGTAAAAGTGCTCATCATGTCGGCCGGGGGGGAACCTGTGTGCCCGATGAATGTCCCCGGGGCAAGGTGCGAAATTCCAAGGGAATTTGCTATGTAAAACGTTGTCCTTCCGGTTACAAAAAGGTCAAAACCAGGTGTGTGCCCCAAAAGTGTCCTCCAGGCACCAAGCGCAGCAAAAGATGGAATTCCTGTATAAATATCAAAAGCTATTGTCCCAGGGGCACTTTTATGAATCCTTGGGGAAAATGCATCCCTGTACCATGTTATAAAAAGTAGGTTCTATTCCATGAATATATTAATAATTTATTTCAGCAAACACAGAGCGGCCACCAAATTTGCCCAAATGCTCGCATCTCGGTTGAAAAATGCTGATTTGTGCAATTTGAGGGTTGAATCCGAGCCGGATCTGACAAAATACAAGCAGGTGGTGCTGGGTAGTTCAATTTATATGGGTAGATTCAACAAAAGAATCAGAAAATTGGCCAAAAGCAGGATAAAACAGTTGCTCGAAAAAGATCTTTACCTCTTTGCCGTCGGAGGATTGGGCGACAAATATCTTGATGCTGTCAAGCAAAGCCTGCCAGCTAAATTAGTGGATAAAGTTGATCTGATTGTATATGGAGGTTATGCCTATTACCTTGAAAAGATGAACTGGCTGGAGAAATTGGTTACCAGGATGACCGGAGTAAAAGAATCTGTTG